>JANXVV010000157.1 GCA_025351525.1 Humisphaera sp.
GTGGTGTTGGGGCGGAGGACGGGCTTTTTGCCGGTGGCCAGCGCGGCGGGATCGGCGGTGGTGTACTGGGTGTGGTACCAGTCGAGCAGGAACTGGTAAGCGCCGATGAGGAATGAGCCGGAACCGCAGGCGGGGTCGAGGATTTTGAGTTTTGCGGCTTGCTTGAGAATGGTAGGGTCCGCACTGGGGACCGTTTCTTGGTGTGGGAGGATTCTTGAGGCAACTACGGAATCGGTCCGCAGTACGGACCCTACGGGGTTCAGCAACTTCCCCACCGTGTTTTTTACGATGTAGTCGACGATGTACGTCGGGGTGTAGTAGACACCGCCGGCCTTGCGGACCTCGGGCTTTTCCTCGATGCGGGCGCTGTGACCGGCGGTGAGGGTGATGACCTTGCCGAGGAACCGCTCGTAGACGCTGCCGAGGATGTCGGCGGAGACCATCGTGAACTCATACGGGCTTTGCGGGTAGTAGAGCGCCTTGATGATTCCCTTGAGGGTTTTGTCATCGACATCGAGTGACGGGGTGAGGGTGTCGGGGGATTCATCGCGGTCTTTTTCGGCGGCGAAATGAAACAGACCGGAGTTGTAGCGGGCATCGGCATCGCGGAAAAGTTTGCAGAGGCGGGGATAGACGGCGTCGCCGTTGAGCAATTGCTGGAGTTGACCGATGGACTCGGTGCCGCGATCCTCGGCGATGCGCAGGAAGATGATGCGGTCGATGATGCGCTGGACGGCGAAGTTGAGCGCGGGCTCATCGAGCGATTCGTTCCGCCGGGCCAGACTGTTGGCGATCGCCTTGCGCCATTCCTCGATCTCGCCGAGGAATGCCTCATCGAATAACTGCGCCCCGCGCCCCTTTTTCGATTCGCAATAGCGGTCGAACTCTCCCTTCAGAACGGCGTCTTTGGAGAAGGTGTTGCTGAGGAAATCCCAGCGATCGGGGTAGTCGGTGTAGCGAATGTATTCCCGCCGGGCAACCGAGGCTTTTTCAAGCTGCTTCGGTTGGATGCGGGCATCGTAGATCGCGAGCTCTTCAAAATCGGTGAGCAGGCTGCATGCCAGCTTGGCCGACCAGGCATAGCGGCGGAGTTGGTAGGCGGGTTCCCAGTTGTTCTTGATATCGACCGAGGGCTTTTTAGCTTCCAGGAAAAACTTGCGCTGCCCACCGACACGGAAAGAATAGTCGGGAGCTTTGGTTTGCCCGGCTACTTTCACGCGGTCTTCGTGGACCACCTCGCGATACTTTTCGGCGAAGCCCTGGCGGTTGTCGATATCCCACCCGAGTTCGCTCATCAACGGGTTGATGAAGTCGATGCGGATGAGCGTTTCGTTGTAGTCGGGGGAATGGATCTGGTCGGACTGCCGGGTGAACCGTTCGATGAGGCGTTGGATGGTGTCGGGACATTGCCCCATGGCGGAAGGGTAACTGTTTTAAGCAGTGCTGCAAGGCGATATGCCTAGGCCGGCTTTTTCTTCATTGAACGGACGCTGAGCCGACGACCGACTTCCGCATGAGTGTAATAGGGAGACTTAGCGTTTTTTTTAGTGGCGGAACGGAGGGTGAGTAGATCTTCCGCATCCTCCACGGCCTCCTTCATCCGGTCGAAATCTTCCACCGTCAGAACCACGAATTCCCGTCGCCCACGCTTCGATAGATACTCCGGTTTCACCTTTAACATATCGCACTCCTCGCGGTCAGTAGGCATCGGAACGGTGGCTCACCTGCTCAATTGAAATCATATCCCCGCTGATGTTAAAAAGTACCCGCCAGTCTCCCACGCGAAGCCTATATTCCGGCGAGAAGTTCGTGAGTCGTCTGACGTCGCCTGCCAGATCAGGCGAAAGACGGCCAATCTTGCTTCGGATGCGCCGCGCCACCTCGGGTGACATCTTTTCCAGCTCCCGCACCACTGCGGCTGCGTATCTGATGCGGTAGGTCATGAGGTTTGATAATCGATGCAGAGCAATCGTACCGAATATCTGCTTTTACCACAATCGCCGCAGCGTGGCTCGGCTCCCTGTTGCGAGGCTATCGCATTTGAATTTTCCGATCCCCTCCCTCCGGTACTCCGGGGGCAGGGTTAGGGTGAGGGTTCTTGTATTCTTCTTCCGCCAAGTCGAGAAATGCGACATCTTCTCGCTACGGAGAAAGACCCCTCACCCTAGCCCTCCCCCCGTGAGTACATGGGGGGAGGGGACCGGAGAGCGAAATGTGATAGTCCTGCTCCTTCTGAAGGTCATTGCAAAAAAACCGGGGCCGTTGATCTTTCGATCATCGGCCCCGGAAGGATCGAGACTCAAGGTTCGCTCAAATTACTTGAGCAGAACGCCGAGGCCGAGGCTGTAGACGAACGAGCCCTTGTCGAAGGACGCGCCGCTGCCGTGGCGGAAGAAGACCTGGTACTCGACTTCACCGTAGATGAAGGTGGTCGAGTTCAGGAAGTACTTCACGCCGGCTTCCGGGCCACCTTCGAAGGTGTCCGTGAAGCCGTGGGTGCCGTAGGCGTAGCCGATATTGCCACCGACGAACGGCTTGAAGTTGCCGAGGTCGAAGTGGTAATCCAGGGCAGCGCGGGTGGAACCGGTGAACAGATCGCCACCGTGGTTGATCTTCGAGTACGACGCTGACTGGCGGATGGAGATTTCCAGATCCTTGGTCATGAAGTACCCGAGGCTGCCGTTGACCGACTCACTGTGGGTGGTCAGTGCCTTGCTGGCAGCACCCGAACCACCGAGAGTCAATTCCAGGTCGCCCTGTTTGAAATCGGCCTTGGTGATCGTGGGGATCAGGGCCAACACCGCGACGACGAACAAAACTTTCCGCAACATAGAACCTCCTTCATGTACGTTTACTGTGTGCCCGTTTCACTCCGCCACTGACGATGGCGTATGGAGCGATCCGGGCTTGAGCGAGCCACCCTTTTGGGTGACCGCTCCGGACCGTTGCGGCGGTCCGTGCGGCGATGTCCGGGAGGCCAAAAATGCGGTTCGTAAACGGCACCTTCGACAGCCCGACCTCCATCCACCGCGGCGCATCCCGGGAACAACCAGGGATACGTCCGATGACCGGAAGACAATCCAGCGGACTGCCTTAATCCTGCCATCGCCTAAATTATCGGTAGAAAGGGCATCTTAACAATAGGGAAATTACAACGGAGAAAACGGGCGTGAGGCGGGAATCGATTGGCTTAAGATATTGAAACAGACTCACTTACAGGACGCAATGCTTGAAATGGTCAAATTGTGACTCTAAAATTTTGAGGGAATTCAATCTTTTAGGGTGATAGGAAAACGAGTGGTAGTCCGCCTGCGCGCTTTCGCGCCATCGCGGTTGCCGTCATCTTTCGGCGAGAAGATTTTGATCGAATGTAATACAGAGATTGCACGGCGAAAAAAGAGAAGCAAAATACGAGATGAGATATTTTTGAAGGAAGCGGCATGGATGTCTCACTCATGCTTTTTGGCCTCATCAATGCCTGGGCGGTTTACTGGTCACCCTTTCACACCCCCATGCCTACTACATGCCGCACGGCGTTACGAAAGATTTGCAGGCCTTGGCCTTCGGCGGGCAGGGATGCCATGCGCGTCCAGGCCGGGTGCTGGATCGGGTCGACATGCCGTTCGGGGTGAGGCATCAGACCGAATACCAAGCCGGTCGCATCGCAGACGCCGGCGATGTTGTCGGTGCTGCCGTTGGGATTTTCACCGTCGTAGACCAGGGCGACCTGATCGTTGTCCCACAAGGCTCGCCGTACCGGTTCGTTAGCCGGAACGAATTTTCCTTCACCATGCGCAATCGGCAGTTCGATCGGCGAAAGGCCCTCGGTCCAGATGCACTTTTGCCCGCGCGGGGCGAGCTTCACCCACCGGTCGATAAACCGGCCGCTGTCGTTATGCGTCAACGTACACGTCTGCCCCACTTTTCCCGCCAAACTTCCCGGCAGCAGCTCGGTCTTCACCAGCACCTGAAACCCGTTGCAGATCCCGATGATCGGCTTCCCCGCCTCGACGAATCGCCGCATGGCATCGCCCAGATGATGCTGAATTTGATTGGCGAAAATCCGCCCGGCGGCAATGTCATCCCCGTAGCTGAACCCACCGGGGATGGCGAGGATCTGATATCCCTCCAGCAGTTTCGGATTTTCGAGCACTCGATTGACGTGCAGCTTTTCGCAGGTTGCGCCGGCCCGTTCGAAGGCGAAAGCGGTTTCGCCATCACAGTTGGTTCCGGCGGTGCGGAGGATGAGGGTTTTGGGGGTCATTGAGGGATAGCTTAAGGGAAGATGGGAAGGGGGCAAGTGAAGTCGGGAACGGTGAGTTTCCGTCCGGTTTATTGCGATAAAAACTTTGAGAGGCGAGCCGATAATTTCGACGGGTCCTTTAATTGACATTCCCAAAAGATGAGAACCTGCCACCCCATGCGTCGAAGTTGCCTCGAAGTACGGCGATCTCTCAACAAGTTGCCTTCACGTTTGATTCGCCAGAACTCACTATTTGAAGTCGGCGTGCTTCGCCCGCGCTTGCAGGTGTGCAGGTGCCAAAAACAACCGTGTACGAATATGATCTTTCCACGGCCGGGAAAAACCAAGTCGGGCTTTCCCGGCAGGTCGCGGCGATGAAGCCGAAAACGATATCCCAATCCATGCACGATCTTTCGGACAAGCAGTTCGGGTTTGGTATCCCTGCATCTGATCAGCGACATGATCCGACTACGTTCACCATTGCTGACATGGTCCACGGCCAACCTGTTTTAGTTGCTCATTTGCATTGAGACTTCGCAGTTCTCGCCCAGCGGAACATCAATTGATGATAAGACGGGATTGTGTTTCAGGCGATCCGCAATTTTTCCGATTTGCCAAAGCCGATCATGGTTGCGACATGGTCTGCAATTACCCGTGCAAGAATAGGAGGGACGGCATTACCGATTTGAATGCCGACCTTGATCCGTTTTCCGCACCATTCGAAGGTTTCCGGGAAGCTTTGCAGCAATGCGGCCTCTAAATGCGTAATGGGACGATGCGCAATCGGATGGAGATATCGGCCCTTTTCCGGTTTATAAAACTCCGTGCGAATCGTCACTGAAGGCCGATCCCACCATAACCGCCCGTACAAATCCGTGCCTCCTTCCGTCTTGCGTTGCCAACAATCGGGCATTAGGCGCAACGGAAGATTCCAGCGATTCCCGCCCGGTGGAATCGACCTGTATCGTTCGATGGACTTCGGGGCGACTAGAAAAATTAGATTCCGTTTGACGAAAAGACATTGTCCCGATGCCATCGTAGACAAGTTAGGTCGGGAGCAAAACGTACTGGTAGGGAAACTTTCTCACCTTCTTTAGAAGAGATCATTGATCGCACCGCCGGATCGCGCGATTCCCGAATCGTGTCATGAACTATGAGGGTAAAATCATCCTCGAGTGAAATCAGGCCACAATCAAAGAGACGATCGAAGGTGGCAGACAAGCAAATTCCGTTGGTTGGGTCGGCTCTACGATTTTCATTAACACTCCAAGGGATGATATGCCCTGCAGTTAAGCATTGAGGAAGGTTAATTCTTGTAATGCAGCATCGGGCTTCGTAGCTGCTCAAAACCGCCTCACGAAAAAATGATTGATGAACGCGTTGTTCAATGGTAACGGTTCGAACGGACGGCCCGGTTGGATACGACAAAATTCCCGCTTCACGATTTGGCGGAGATTGCAATCCGCCCTTCAGTTCCTGTGCATAATTCACTAACCCCGCCCAATTGAGGTGGAACTCATTCCAGACCTCTTTGTCGAGTTTGCTACCGTGCGTCAACCCGACGATATTCTTTCTCGCCAAAGTGGGATCGAATGCACCGAAGTTTCCAAGCTTACGCGCGACCGAAGCGGGAGTACGTCCGAGGACTGCTGCAAGCTCTTGCACGCGAGGATTGGACGCCTTTGTTCGCTGAAATGGTATGCGGCAATACAATTCAAATGCCAATACCGACTGGTCACGCGTCCATGGTAGGCCGTCGTTTACGGGGCGCATCGACATGATCGTTTTTTGCTGAGTAGGAAGGCCGCTAAATCCAGGGGATTAATGGGCAAGTAATCGGCTGCGGGCTTCCTCAATCTGATGCGGTAAAAAATTCACCGGAAGTTTATCGTTCATTGATATCCAATCGATCCGCTGTCTTCCAACTTTAGAGATGGATCGCTTGCCCTTATCCGTTCTCTGTTTACTCCCAATATATTCAGGAATCGCCCGAAAAAGGCCGACCGAATACGTGGAAGTATCGTCGCTAACCGTAACCAGGACGCATAATTTGCCGACGACCTGTATCGCGAATTTCCACGACCCGCAAACACCGAATTTCACGCAAACGCAAACGTCGTTTACCTTGGCGCATGACAACGATTCTAGTTCTAGCCCCCAAATGAAAAATGATTTCGTGCTGGACTCGATCCACAAGATAGGCTTCCTCGATCCGATCTAAATCATCAATTCGATACCGCCTTGTCCTCACTGCATCGATCACTGAGTCGATAGCTTGCCGAATCGCGATACCGACTTGCTTCAATCTCCGCGGACTGGAGAGCCATGATTTCACGCTGCGAAAATTTTCGTCACGATTTTCTGACATCACGATTCAATATATTAGCGCACTTACAGAGACATCGCACTCTATATTGTTAGTAACAACAACAAATTTCCAACCGTCCAGACTTGGATTCAACGCGGCAACATGTGATCGGCACAACTACTCCGGATAATTCATCCAGATCACTTCCGTGCGGTCCTCACCGGAATTGCCCATCTGCGATTTCACCGCGCGGGTGGATTTACGCCAACCTTCCAGAACCCGATCGTAGAGTTCCGACGGATAGCCGCTGATCATCACTTTGCCGCGCAACGGAAGGACCGCTTTCAGCAATTGCTCGTGGTCTTCCACCGTCATTTCGCACCCGTACACCGTGGCTTTCTGAAGGAATCGCGTTTCGGGCAGATAGGGGGGATCGCAGTAGAAAAAGGCGTCGGCGGCGTCGTATTTCGCGAGCAATTCCACTGCGGGCAAACTCTCCACGAGGACGGTTCTGAAGCGATCGGCGATCGCGGGCAGGGAATCGATCGCCGATAGATATTTCGACACCGAC
This sequence comes from Humisphaera sp., assembly GCA_025351525.1. Lineage (GTDB taxonomy): Bacteria > Planctomycetota > Phycisphaerae > Tepidisphaerales > Tepidisphaeraceae > JANXVV01. Next base: position 7,123 of record JANXVV010000157.1, read on the forward strand.
TCGGCCATGTGCCGCCGGGTGCGAACGCTGGTGGCCCAGAAGCACGCGGTCAATTTGGTCATTCCGGCCCCGCCGAATGCCTGACGGGCACGGACGAAAAACCACCAGGCGCGTTCGACCGGTTCCGTCGGTTCATCCGTCACCGTGAGTTGCACGAACTCGCCGCGACTGTAAGGCGTGAGGGTGGCCAGTCGAACGAGTTCATCGAACGAGGGCCGGTCTCGGAGCACGCGGAAGAAGTTTGCGAGGCGTGCGTCCAGATCGTTGTAGACTTCGACATCGCTGCGGCGTTTGCTCAGCAGCACGTTGGCCGCGCCGCCGAACGGCTCGATAAAAACGCGATGTTCGGGGAAGTGCTGCAACAGCCATGATGCGTGGGAAGCTTTACCGCCGTACCAGGCGAAGGGCGCGCGTAGTCCCTGCTCTGCCTCAAACGAAGTTGCCGCGGGTGCTGACTTGAAAAGGGAGTGGGTTGCGAGTTCGGAATCGGGTGATTGAGTCATCGCCGGAGAGTATCGCACACGATGAAACGCATCGCCAGCAGATTATTTCGCTTTGTTTGACACCTTCATTGCACCGCCTTACCTTCCCCGTCATGCGCTGGTTTGCCCCCTGCCTGCTCCTGCTCTGCCTCACCGGTTGCGCCTCCAAACCCATCGAGCGAGACAACGCCGAAGTGGCGATGTTCGGCCCGACGCGAATGCGCCTCCATCCGATTTTCACCCAGGTCAAAGATTGGAACGGCTCCGGGCATCCGGATGGGGTGGAGGCGGAGGTGGAGTTTCAGGATCAGTTTGACGACCCCACCAAAGCCGCAGGGCGGGTGATGTTCGAGCTGTTCAGTTATCGCCAGGGCTACCCCGACCCGCGCGGCGAGCGGATCGTCAACCCGTGGGTCGGTTCATTGCTCACCCTGCAACAGCAGCAGGAACATTGGAACCGCACCAGCCGCACCTATAGCTTTCAACTGGCGATGCCGGCGATCACCACGCGGCGGACGTATGTGCTGACCGCCATGTTCGAGCAGAACGATGGGCGGCGATTTTTCAGCCGGGTCATTCTCAAGGGGCTTGAGGATGAACCCAAGGGGAGCCCGGCATTGCCGGTGTTGCCGGAACCGACTTCGCGACCGGTAGTGCCGTGAGATTTGGGGATTCAGAGACTTTCAACATGACTGCTTGCGGGGATTTAAGAGGGCGGGATATAGAATGAAGCGCGATGCTATTTGATCTGGATCCCGTGCCGATTCTCCTCCAGCGTGTGCGCTTGGAGTTGGCGGACAGTTTTCGCGCGGATCGGCCGATCCGTTTCAGCCGGGCGCCGGGGCGGCTGGATGTCATGGGGGGAATTGCCGAGTACACCGGTTCATTGGTCTGCCAGATGACGCTCGATTGCGCTGCCGGCGTCGCGTTGCAGGAGCGGGGGGATCGGGAATTGCAGGTGTTTTCGTTTGATCTGCTGGATGAGCACAAGCCGTTCACGCTGCGGGTGCCCCTGGATTCGCTGGCCCGACATTCGGCGGAGACGTTGCGGAAAGAGTTCGCGGAACCGGGCCGTCTGTGGGCGGGTGATTTGGCCGGGTGTCTCCACATTTTGCACGAGCGGGGATTCGTCGATCTGTTAAACCCAAAAGTCCACGGCTTGAATCTCGCGCTGCTCAGCACGGTGCCGCAGGGGGCGGGCGTCGGTTCGTCGGCGGCGATTCAAGTGGCGACGATGATGAACCTCGTCGATCACTTTGGCGTGCGAGATCGGATCGATCCGTTGACACTGGCGGGGATGTGCCGGTCGGTGGAGAATCGGATTGTCGGTGTGCCGTGCGGCATTGCGGATCGAGCCAGCAGTGTCTTGGGGAAATCCGGTTTGCTGTCGCGGCTAGTGTGCCAGCCGTGCGAAATGCAGTCACCGCTTGGGTTGCCGGAAGGAATGCGCTTGCTGGGGATCGATTCCGGCGTGCGGTCGGGCGGGGGTGTGATGCTAAATAACAGTGCCACGATAATTTCGACGTCTGGAGTGGGTGCCACAGGTCGCGGTACTCCGAGACCTGTGCCTGCTCGACGGCTGGAAGACACAGGTCTCGGAGTACCGCGACCTCTGGCACCCCTCGCCGCTGAAAACCGGGACGTTATTTACGTCCCATTTCCAAATGACAGAACGCGCTGCGCCGCGTTCATGGGGCATAAAATCATCCTCGAAAAGATGCGCGAAATCGGTCGGGCGGGGAACCGGATTCTCGAGCGCGATCCGATGGACGGGTATCTCGCCAATCTCACGCCGGACGACTACAAAAAATTCTTTCGACCCTCTCTTCCCGAGTCGCTGAAAGGCGGAGAATTTCTCATGCGCTACGGCGGCACGATCGATCGGGCGGCGACGGTTTCCCCTGATTTTCACTACGCCGTTCGCTCCGCGGTGGATCATCATGTGTTGGAGGCGATGCGGGTGAAACACTTCGCGGAGTTTTTGGAGCAGGCGGCGACGTTGCCGCAGGATTCGCATAAGCGCGGTTCGCTGCTCGATAAAGCCGGGCATCTGATGTACGCCTCGCATCTTTCGTATACGAATGATGCGTTGCTCGGCACGCCCGAGTGCGATCTGCTCGTGAAGATGGTTCGGGAGCGCGAGCGGTCGGGTTTTTATGGCGCGAAAATCACCGGTCAGGGCGGCGGGGGAACGGTGGTGGTGCTGGCGGAAATATCGGACGCTGCCGATCAGGCCGTTGCGGAAATACTAGAGACGTATGAACGGCAGACGGGGGAAAAACCGCAGGTGTTTCCGCACTCCGGGCCGGGGGCGTTGGAAGTAGGAACGCGGCTGCTGACATCAGCGGGGGAGTGATGCGCGATCGGTTTATTTCGCACCCACCGGTTAGCCGCGACGCGCAGCGGAGCGCTTTCTTAAGAGCATGTTCAGGAGCACGGCTGGGCTTGCCGTAGCATGGGCTACCAACCCATGATTTTCTTTTTTTAACACAAAAACATGGGCTGGTAGCCCATGCCGCCTCATTCAAATTTTTTGCCATTATCCCTATCGCCCTTTCAGCAATTTGTGATATACATATATTTGCGTTGACCGACTGCGAATTCGGAGCGGGCTGAGTAAGCATTTTTACGAAGAGTCCGAATTTCGCATTTAACAGATGATTGGGGAAATTTGTGGCCGTGACTATTAAGCAGATTGCGCAGCACGCGGGGTTGTCTGTTCCAACGGTGAGTCGAATCCTCAACAATGACGCCGAGCTTTTCCGCGTCGAGACCCGCGAGAAAGTGCTGAAGGCGGCGCTGGATCTCGGCTATCGCCCGAACTCCTATCGAATGGCGCTGCGCACCAAGAAGTTCAACGCGATCGGGCTGCTTTTTCCGGCGGATGCGTCGGAATCGCTGCTTTCCTGTCATACGCAATGCGCGTTGCTTCAGGAACTGCAAAGGCGGAATCAACATCTCGTCGCGGGTCAGGCGGGAACCCGGCATGTGGATGCGAACAGCAACGGGGACGGGGATGAAGTCGCTAAATTTCCGAAGATGCTTCGCGAGTGGTCCGTGGACGGGCTGTTGATCGATTCACTGGCCGCCGCCCCCCAAAGGTTGCAGGAGTGGATTGCGCGGACGCGGATTCCCGCGATATGGCTCGATGTCAAACGCCCGGTCGATTGCGTGTACGCCGACGAGTTCAACGGCGTGAAAGAGGGAACGGAGCGCCTTCTGAAATTGGGTCATCGGCGGATCATGTACCTGGATTGCGTTCATCGCGACCCGTGCGGGCATCGTCAAGCCGGCTATTCCACCGCGATGAAAAGCGCCGGACTGTCGCCGCATGTGTTCGTCCCCGAGGACGTTGAAAGATCGCGGCTGGCGGATCATTTCTCGGAATGGCTTCGCGGCCAACGCGGACCGAATTTCCCGACGGCGATCTTCTGCGATGATTCTGAACTGGCTTTGCCTTTGTACATCGCGGCGATTCGCGGCGGGATCTCGGTGCCGAAAGATCTGTCGATCCTGACCATCCACGATGAAATCTGCGTGGGGTTGGGACTGGCACTCAGCACGATGCGGTTGCCGTCCGCCGAAATGGCCGTGCAGGGGTTGGCGGCGTTGGACGAGAAGATCGCCAATCCACTGGCCGATGTGCCTCCGAGAGCCTTGCAATTGGTGTATGAGGAAGGCACGTCGGTGGGGCCGCTCACGTCCCCAGCACCCAATCATCCACCCGTTCGCAAAGCAAGTGGATCATGAAGATGTGCATTTCCTGAATGCGCGCCGTGGTGAGTGACGGCACGTTGAGCAGATGATCCGCCATCCCCGCGAGTTTGCCGCCGGTGGATCCCGTCAACGCGACGGTGACCGCCCCGAGGTTTCGCGCGGTCTGCATGGCCCGCACCACGTTTTCGCTGTTGCCGGACGTGCTGATGCCGACGACGATATCGCCGCGCCGCACCAGACCCTCGGCTTGGCGGGCGAAGACGTTGTCCCAACCGTAATCGTTGCTGATGCAGGTGAGGCCCGTCGGATCGGCCACGAAAGATCCCGCCGGCAGAGGACGGCGGTCGCGACGGAAGCGGCCCAGCAATTCCTCGGCGAAGTGCAGCGCATCCGCCGCGCTGCCCCCGTTTCCCATGGTGTAGAGCCGATTTCCCGCCGCAAAGGATTCGCAGATGGCCCGCGCGACCTTTTCGACTTTGGGCAATAACACGTCCATGCCGCGAACGACGGTGGCATGTTCTTCGAGTTGGAGTTGGAGGCGGTTCAAGGCGTCGGACATGAAATTCCTCGAACGAGTTTTGGAGGGCGGTCGTCCTCGACCGCCGCGCCGGCGGCAGGGGACTGCCGCCCTCCAGTCGTTATATGTCGCGAAAAGATGCGTTGAGACATCACGCGTCACAGACCGATTCCGATCCCATCCTACTCACGGGCGATGCTTTCGCCACGTCCCAGAATCGATAGCGCCGTTTCTGCGCCTTTACGCGGGTTGCCGGGCGGTATAAAAGGTCTGATTAGGATAGATCGACCGCATGGCTTGCACGCCTTGAAAAATGGATTGGACGAATTTGCCCGCCGGGGTATGTTCACTTGGTCAACGAAGTTTATACCGCCGTGAAACGGCATCGAGCGTCAAGGAGGGTGCTCAAGTGACTGACGAACCGAAACAAAACATCGCTCCGTCGAAATGGCTTCGAGCGCTGGCCGCCTGTGTCGCCGCAGTGATTTCGCTGAGCTTTGCCGAGGCCACGCAGACCGCGGGTCGGAACACGCTGCCGGAGATCGCGAAACAAGCCGCGACCGGGCAGACGACTCTGCGGGCGACTCGATGGCGAAAAGAATTTCCGTCCCCTGTGAAAGGTCGTGATCGACAGCCGGATTTCTCTCCGGAACTGTTGTACGACCTGATGAGTGAAGCCTACGAACCGACGCGGCCCAAGGTGACTCCTGGGGCCGCGTCAGTCGTTGCGCCACCGCCCACCCCCTTCCTACGCGGCCTCTACACCGGTGCGGCCAAAATCCTCGCCCAGTCGAATGGAAAGTCCCGAATCGTATGGTTGGAAGTGACCGCCTATTGCCCATGCCCCAAATGCTGCGGCCCCGATGCCGTCGGCATTACCGCCAGTGGAAAGCCGGTGACTTATAACGGCGGAATTTTCGTCGCCGCCGACCCGGAGTTATTTCCGTTCGGAGCCAAACTGCGCGTGCCCGGGTATCACGATCATCAAGTGGTTGAAGTGATCGACCGGGGCGGGGCCATCAGGGGGGCGAAGGTGGATGTCTACTTTCCCACGCATGAAAAAGCCGAGGCGTGGGGGAGACAGTGGGTGCCGGTGACGGTGGAGAAGTAGGAATGAGCTTCCGGTCCCCTCCCCCCGGTACTCCGGGGGGAGGGTTAGGGTGAGGGGTCTTGCATTTGCTTCCGCCGAGTCGAGGAGTGATACGCCTTCTCGACTCGAAGAAAAAACCCCTCACCCTAACCCTCCCCCCTTGAGTACAAGGGGGGAGGGGACGGAAGTTAATCCTCCCTCACCTTCGTCCACAACTTCTGCTCCACCGCTTGAAACCCATCGAAGCTTTTCGTCACGCGCTGCATCAACTTTTCAATCCCTTCCTTATCGATCTGCTGATTTTGCACCGCATCGCGCAGGGCGAGGGAGGCATCGTTTAATTCATTCGCCCCTTCGGCGAATTCGCGGGCGGCGTCGTAGAGATTGAGATTGGCCATCTCATTCGGGGCGGGTTTATAGAGCAGCCGCCAGGGGCTGCGGCGAATCTCGGCGGTGGCATTTTTCAAGTTGTCGCTGGCGACTTTCAGCCCGGCGATCATCGTATCGAGCTTGCCGCGATTGCCGGTGATGACGTTCTTCGCGGAGGCGGTCATATCCTTGGCATTGATCGCGGTGATCTTCACATCTTCCAGCGCGACGTTCGCGCTTTCGACGGTTTTGTCGAGCTTGGTGAGCAGGCCGTTCACGCGGTCGATGATGGATGGCATTTTTTTGTCGACCGAAGCGGTGATAGACGACATGTGGGCGGCAGTGGCGCGGAAGTCGGGGGTGGTGTCGCCGAACAGGTCGCGGATTTTCACCATCATCTCGGCGGTGCGATCGGTGACGGTATCATATTTTTTGATCGCCGGATCGATTTTGCCGTGAACGTCGTCGATCAGTTTCGTCGCATGCTCGCCGGTCGTCGTGAAGCTCTCGGCGGTCTTGCCGTACTTCGCCACCGCTTCATTGACGGCGGGCAGGGTCTTTCGATCCACCGTGCCGAGGATGTTTCGCATCGGTTCACCGAGCTGTGAAATCGTTGCGAGCATTTCCGACAAGCCACCGGCGCGGCCGGCGATCTCTTCATTCGATGGCAGCTTTTCCCCTCTGCCGAGACTTTCAAAATTCAGGCAACTGGCCCCGGTCACACCGGTTTGAATTCGCAACGATGCGTCATGGCGAACCACATACTTTTTGGGGAACGTGAATTCGATGCGGACCCGTGCGTTGGCAGGGTCTTCCTGATCGGCCCCGACGACGACGATTTTTTCGACCGTGCCGACCTTGAATCCCCCGACGCGGACATCATCACCGGTCTGCAGACCACCGACGTCATCTTTGAGCGTGAAGAACGCGGCGCGCAATTCCTTTGGTTCGGACCAAGTCGACAGACCCTTGATCCCTACGATCACCCCGATGATGGCGACGATCGTCAGCAGAATGAAAATGCCTGATTTCAGGGCGTTGCGGTCTTTGCTCATATCCTCGTCCGTGATTCAAAATTCATCTTGCTCTTGCCTTATCGTGGCACGGGCTTCCAGCCCGTGTTGGCGATCCAAAAAATAAAGAAGAACTGTATTTTTAAAGTCTTCTTTTCGTACCGGCCCGCCAACACGGGCCGGAAGCCCGTGCTACAACGATCATTATAAATTCATCGCGCTTGATCCGAGCAGGTCTTCCTCGTATCCCTCGGCTCGGCGGCGATCGGTCAGGGGGCCATCCGCCAAACCAAATACAAACTGATGCACGATCGGATTCGTCGAATTCCGCATTTCGTCCGGCGTGCCGGAGGC
>JANXVV010000165.1 GCA_025351525.1 Humisphaera sp.
TCTCGGAGTACCGCGACCTGTGGCACCCCGGGCGTCTGACAACCGGTAAGTGATTGACGGCCGGTTCCTGGGAACGCACTCCGCTGCGCGTCGAGGCTAACCAAAAATCACCGCGCCGGTTTTACTTCCTTCGGCGCATACATCAAGTATGCCACGGTCACATCCGCCGTCCAGAGTTCCTCACCGGTGCCGCCGGTGGGCGTGATGGTGCGTTGGGCCAGACTGCCCGATGCTTCCGGTGGAGCCAACTCGATCGTCTTCGCCCGCGACCCCGGATCATTGACGGCCAACTGATGAAAAAAAACCGTCAACTGCTGCAACGTGATTTTCTCGAAGCGGAGAATGACCGGTAGCTCGTTGTATTCGCTGTTCTCCACGCGCGCCGGGGCGCCGGGGTCGATGTCGACCAGTTGATCGCGCACCCCGGCGATCACGGCGGCGCTATTCAATCGGCGGGTCAGCTCATTTGAATCCACTCTCCCGACCGCAATCTGCGGCCCGCCATTGGCCTGGGTGATGGCCATCAGGTCACGGTGGACGATGCCCAGATCCCGCTCGCCGGCCAAGGCATTGCCGCGCAATTTCTCCAGTCGGCTGTACGCGGCCAGCGCGGCGATTGCACTGAGGACTGCGATCACGGTCAGAAGTGGGGTGCGGGGGTTGCGCATGGTATCGGTTGATTTTATGGTCGGGTCACGGTCGGTGGTCGTGCGGGTCGGGTGCCGCGCAGGGTAAAACTCCAGAAGCCTTCGGCATCGCGATGGGCCTGCGGAAGGGGCACATCGGTGCCGGCCAAACGTGCGGCGGCGGCCAGTGCGTCAACATCGGCGACGTTGCGAACCCGGCCCTGCAACTCGAACAATCCTTCGCCGAACATCATGCTTTCGAGCTTGAATCTCAGTTCGGTGGGCAATCGCGATAAAATGCCGTGGAACATTTCCATGGCGGAACGGCTGGCCTCCGCCGGCAGCGCGCCGGAGCCGCGCGACAGCAGTTTACGATGCTCGCTCTCGACCACCGTCTTCACATTTGACGGCAGCGACCAGCCGGGGAAGGCGGCGGAAAATTCATCGCCCATGGTTCGATCCGCGACCTGGGCCGCCGTGTTGTAGCGGTGGGCCCGCCATAAAGATCCCAGGGTGACGCAGATCAGAAATATAGCGGCGGCGGCGAGAAGGGCATCGAGCGCTTTGCGATGAAGCCGCAACGGATCGGAGATCGCCAGCGGGCCGCGACGGAATTCGATCCAGGGTTTGAGTCGGCTCTCCAGAATCGCCGCGCCCCCGATGGCCGCCACCTGCCGCGGCGCGGTGGGAATGCTCTGCGCCGATAATTTTCCAAGCGTCGCCGCCGGCACCCCGCAGGCGCGAAGGGGAAGGTCTTCGCCCCCTTCCATCGCCAGCAGATCCAGATGCAGCCGAAGGGGTTCGGGCTGGTTGGGCAACAGCGACCAGCTCGTCGGAATCCCGTTGTGAATGGCGATGACGTTCAACTGATTTTCTTCACCGATCAACAAAATCTGCGACCCGCTTCCCTCTGCGAGTTGCTGCGCGGCCAGCAGTGCGGTGGTGCCGATCGACTGCACCGCCACGCCATGGCTTTCCAGCGAATGCAGCAGCGGGGAGACCGCATCTTCGCGAACGCAGACGCCGAGCGCCCGCGATTCACTGAGCGCGAAATCGGCGACGATGCTCTCGGCGGCCATCGGCAGCTTTTCCTCAAGGCGGTAGAGCATCGCCTTGCGATCCCCGCGCGGCAAACCGGCGATGTCGATGGACGCCGCCCAGCAATCCGCCGCCGACAGCGCCAGCATCACGCCTTGCCCGGTGTAGCCCAGTCGATTCAATTCCGACTTCAACCGCTCGGCAATCATCTGCGGCGACACCTGCCGGGCATCGCTCTCCGGCGGCAGCATGTCCGAAAAAGTCGCATGGCCTCCGCTGACCGACGCGATCTGCCACGTCTGGCCGTGCGGAAAGAGGATGTATGAAGTCGTCGACATCAGTGCAATTGCAGCTCGGCGGGTTTGGAGAGCTTGATGAGCTGCCCATTGAATCGGACATCCACTTCGGCGGTCCGCACGGCGACGACGGTGACGCCACTCAGGCTCTCGCCGACCGCGCAGACTTCAACGGCATTGCTCATCGTTTTCAACATCGCCAGCGAAGTGCCGATCGTGCCGACGAGCGAGACCGGAACATTGGCCGTCATCGCCATGACGGGATTTACGGCCGTTGCGGGCGCGACGGCGACGGGAACCACCGGAGCGACCGGGATCGCTTCTCCCAACGGTTGGCGAAGCGGCGTTTTCCAGATCTTCTCGAACGCGGCGAGTTCCGGAATGGCCGGGCCGGTGGTGGATTTTATCTTCGAGCTCCCACCGGTGGCGTCAAGACTCAATTGATGTTCGAGCGGCCAGACCAGCGCGCACAGCAACCCCCCGATCGCCGCCACCGCAATGGCGGCTGCACCGGACCATAAGGCGAGATTGATCTGCTTTGCGTTCATCCAAATATATCTTACCAGACAAACGCTGAATTGCGCGGCTGCTCGCGCTCCGTCTGATCGGAGACCGTGAAATAATGCCAGGTGCGGCGATGGTCGTTGGCCATGATCCAAAGGGAATGGCAGGTTGAGGTTTGCGTCAGTGCCGACAGAACATCAAAACTTTTAGGATCTACGCCCGCCGCTTTCGCCATGCGAAGGATCGGATCTTTATCGACCGGGCCTTTGGTGGGCAACGGCAGTGGGGTGCCTTGCAAGACTTTATTTCGCACGTCCAGAAGACGGCTCTGATCGACGCCGCTCATTTTCGTCCCCATCGCCAGTTGGAGTCCCGCGGGTGTTATGCGGCGGAGATTGACCGTTCCGCCGCCCCAGCAGGTCAGTAAATCCGTCGCGCGCACACCGCCCTGCATCGTCAGCAATCGCTCGGGAGAGGCGTCTTCAAAAATCTGCCCGAACCCGGTGATCCAGAGCGGCAAACCGATCGGCGCTTCGACGACCTTGATCCTCGGGCCGGTCGTCGGCGTGGGGGCGGTGGTGGGGCTGTTCAGCGGTGAAGCACTTGGCCGCAATCGCACGTTGATGCCCATGCCGGTGCCGCTCAGCCCTTGCCGAAGCCGCTCTTCGGCGGTTGAACGGTCGGTGTGATCCAGCAGCAGGTTCACATTCGCCTTGGCCTGCTCATCCGCGACGGTCAAATCGAAATTTTCATCCCCCAACTGCACGCGGGTTCGATAGAAAGGCGAAGCGGTTTGACGCTCTTTTTCGGCGGCCTGCAGGATTGATTCGGCGTACGGAAGAACCGCCGCCCGGCAGGAGATGACACCCCAGTGATGTTGCAGTTCGTCGACCGCCAACCGACCCGCAAGGGTATGCCGCATCGCGCCGCGGCTGACCGCCACCATCAGACTCGCGGCCAGGACCAGCAGACCAAGCGTCACGATGAGGACATATCCGCGGTGCCTTCGGCGATAGATCGGGATGACACGGTTTTGGAGGGGCAAGGGTTGAAACCTGTAAAAAGGAACCATGGTGTAACGGATTTGGAGGGATATTACATCTACATTCCAACGAATGCCGTCAGAAGCGTTTGTAAATTTTTATGTAGCATGGGCTACCAGCCCATGTTTTTGAATTGAAAACATGGGCTGGTGGCCCATGCTACGAAAGCTTCAACCAATTGAATCGACATTTAATTGCACCGAAAAAGTAGTGCCTTTGCCCAATTCACTTTCGACCCGGCAGCTTCCAGCCATCGCTTTCACGTGAGCTTGCACGAGACTCAGGCCAAGTCCCAGGTGACCGGATTCCTGTTGCCGTGCGTTGTCGCCGCGATAAAACGGTTCAAACAAGTGGGGAAGATGCTCCGGCGCAATGCCGATGCCGGTGTCTCGAACGGTTAGTTGTAACCTGGGCCCATCGCACGAGCAGCGCAACTCCACGGTTCCCTTCGGCCGATTGTATTCGATCGCGTTGCCCAGCAGATTGATCGTGATGCTCCTAAACCGCTGAGGCGCGACGGCGCACAGAATGCCTTCCCCGAAAGCCCGCATGATCGTCACCTCTTTCGCATCGGCCAGCGGTTGAACGTGATCGCAACATTCCTGCAAGAGCGCGGCCACATCGATCACCCGAATCGGTTCGTCATGGCTGAGACTTTCACTTCGCACCTGCTCCATCAAACGCTCGACCAGATGACGGAGTTGACGGGCATCCGTGCGGCACGATTCGAGAACTTTGCGATACGCCTCGGCATCGCGCATTCGGTTGAGCGCGACATCCAGCGTCGTCACCAGCGACGCCACCGGCGTGCGTAGCTCGTGAGAGGCGTCGGCCAAAAAACGATTGCGCAGAGCGAAGGCCTCCTGCAATCGCGCGAGCATTTCGTTGAGCCGGTTGGCCATGGGAAGCAGTTCAGACGGCAGGGCGGAGGCGTCGATCCGGCGATCGAGTTGACGCTCGTCGATCGAGCCCACCTGCTCAGCCGTCGCGGCCAGCGGTCTCAAGGCGGACCTGGAAATCAGCACCGCCACGCCGGCGGTGATCAATCCAGCAAGGAGGCCAAAGGCGGTGAGCGTTAGCGCAAGCCTATTCATCAACGCATCGAACTCCACCGCGCTGCGGCTAAGGGTGGTCGTAAACGGGCGCGGTTCGACGGCGCTTCCAGACGGCATGGCGAAGTAGCGCACGGTGACCGTTCGCAAACGATGCTCCGCCAAGCCGGAAAACGTGGCGAAAATCAGTCGCGGCTCATATTGCGCCGGCAGGGTGGCGGGTCTTGCGAGAGTTTGATTCAGCTCGTTGCGGGTGACGGTTCGGTCGCCGCGCAAGATGTGGAGCGGCGGATCAAGCGTCGACTCGCGCGATTGAACCGCCTGAGTCAGAGCGCTGTTTTTCAGGCTCTCATCCAGATCCTCCAGCAGGATGGACCGGGTTGTGAAATACGCAATCATTCCCCCCGCGATCAACATCGTCCAGACGGTGAAGAGGATGGCCAGAGCGATGCGACGGGTCATGGCTTCGTAGCATGGGCTGCCAGCCCATGTCTTCCAATCAAAAACATGGGCTGGTAGCCCATGCTACGACGAAATCCAATGTTGAAAGCCACGCCACTTTTTTCTTTCGCTTATTCTTCCGACCCGAGAACATATCCCTGTCCCCGCCGCGTCTGAATCAGCTTGAGGGGGAAATCCTTGTCGATCTTCGCGCGAAGGTAACCGATATATACATCCACCACATTGCTGGCGGCTTCATCGTGCTGGTCATAGAGATGCTCCCAGATATCGGTGCGCGAAACGACCTGTCCTTTGCGGTGGGCCAGATATTCCAGCAGGGAGAACTCACGGGCGCTCAGTGCGATAGGGGTTCCCCCTCGCCGGACGGCTTTCGTCGCGGTGTCTATTTCAAGGTCGTTCGTTCGGAGGATCGCCGAATTTTTCCCGTGCCCGCGCCGGATCATGGCTCGCACCCTGGCCGTCAATTCGGTCCAGGCGAAGGGTTTGACGAGGTAATCATCCGCCCCCAGATCGAGGCCCTTCACGCGGTATTCCACCCCATCGCGAGCGGTGAGGCAAAGCACGGGGATGGTGATGTTGCGCTGACGGAGCGTTTTAAGAATGGTCCAGCCATCCTTGCCGGGCAGCATGATGTCGAGCACGATTCCGTCGTAGGGATTCGTCTGGGCAAGGTGCATCGCTTCGTTGCCATCCTGGGTGAGATCGACGGCATATCCCTCTTCGCGCAGCCCATCGGCCAGTGATCGGGCGAGATTCGGGTGATCTTCGGCAACTAAAATTCGCATCGGGAAACGCCCACTTCTTCATTTTGCAGGGAGGTTGTTCGCTCGATCGATATCGCCAAGACATTCCTCGTAATCCATGTCGCGAACGGAGCCGTCCAACAGACCGGCGTTGATTCGATTTTTAAGATGCCAACTCGGAAGCGATTCAAACACCAGCACCAGCGCGGAACGGCGCGGGCCCCATAAATTTTTGCCCGCCAGCGTCGTGTTGGCGTAGGGCGTATCGCGCCAGTCGTAGCTGGAGTTAAGCGAAGGGAAAAGCTCGCCGTCGGCGGGGCATTCGAAAAGACCCGGCCGCACGAAGGGCATCAACGCGGATTCCCAGGATACTTTGGTCACGCCCGGATCCGGGAGAAGACCCTCATTCCGTTCCGCGAACAAGTGAAAGGCGACCGTCAGTTGTCGGAGATTACTCAGGCAGGTGATCGAGCGGCTGGCGGAGCGGGCACGATTCATCACTGGCAGCAGAATGGACAGAATCACTGCGATCAGGCCAATCACGATGAGCAATTCGACGACGGTGAAGGCGGCGGCGCGTGTGGAAGATGACGCGATGGATCGCCCGGGCGGTTGAGCCGATGGAGCGGCGAAAGTGATGAGATCGCAAGGCATGAGGTTCCGAAAAACCGGGAGGGATTGCGGTTGACCAGCCACGGTCAAACCGGTTGGAGCGGCAGATTCATTTTGACCGCGCCGGTTTACGGCGCGAGTCATACGGTGTACCGACAACCTAAGAATTAACATCCTCTGTCAAAACAGTCAATTAAATTGTTTGTGACCTCTCCCGGTCACAGTCTGCACTTTCCAAATCGACTGAAGTTGCCCCTTGCGACCGGTGCAGCTTTCCTTGCTTGAACTGTCGGCATATTGTTTGCCGTAGTATGTATCGAAGACGCGATTGACAGGTCGGCCGACCGTGGCATAATCGCGAAGCCGCCGGTGAAAGCCGTCGGTTGGAGAAAAAATGATGCGAAATTTGTTGTGATCTCGTGTGGATCGCAATTCGCTCATCCGAGTCGGCCCGTAACATCACGCGGCGTCTCTCGAATGGCGCTCGCGGAGAAAGGCGGCACCCCCCATGGCAGGCCCACAGTTTCTGACTCCCAAACCAGTGTCTGCCCCTCGCGCGCAACGGCGTTTCACCGTCGATCAGGCGAATAAAACTCTCCCCCTGGTACGGCGGGTTGTCGCGGACATCGTTCGCACCCACGAGGAAATTTCCGGACTCCAACAGCAACTGGAATTGGCGAAAGCGGCCCAGCAGAAAGTGATCCAGGATCGCCTGCAGAACAACCTTGCCCATCTGCAGGATTATGTGGACGAATTGACCGAAATCGGCTGCGATCTGAAAGACTATCGACTCGGCCTGATTGACTTCACCGGTCAACATCGTGGCCGGGATATCAGTCTATGCTGGAAGCTCGGGGAAGAGTCAGTGGAGTATTGGCACGAGTTAAATGCCGGTTTTTCAGGCAGGCAGCCGGTGTCGCAACTGCATGAGAAAGATTGAAAATTAAATGATCTGACTCGGAAAGAGAGAAGCCGCTTCTTTAGGGAAGCGGCTTCTTTCGTTAAGGGCAGAAGTCGGAAATGCCAAATGCGTTCGTCTTGAACGAAAGCGGTATGGCGGATAGTGTTCCTGTCTTCCGCCCGCGTAGCTCAGTTGGATAGAGCGTTGGTTTCCTAAACCGAAGGTCACAGGTTCGATCCCTGTCGCGGGTATCTATCGATTCGGGTTTCGCGGGTTCGTTTTAATTGATCGCAGAGGTGATTTGTGCGCGTGCTGGTTACGGGCGGTGCGGGTTTTATCGGGTCGAATCTGGCTAGGCAGTGGGTGTCGGAGGGGCATGACACCGTTGTGGCCGATGACTTTTCCTCGGCGCATTGGACGAATCTGATCTCCTTCACCGGCGATGTGGTGACGCTGGACTCGGTCGGCGATTTGTTACCTTTGAGCAAACTCGGGCCGTTTGACGTGATTTTTCATGAAGCGTCCATCACCGATACCACTGTCCTGGATCAGCGCAAAATGATGCAGAACAACGTCGAGGCGTTTCGCGGCTTGCTTGATTTGGCGGTAGGGTGGGGCAGCAGGGTGGTGTGGGCCAGCAGTTGCTCGATCTACGGCCAGGGGGCGGTGCCGATGAAAGAATCACAACCACCGCAGCCCTTGAATGTCTACGCGTATTCAAAACTCGCGATGGAACGGCTGGCTGATCGGTATCGCTCGCGGCTTGGTCATCCCATCGTCGGGCTGCGTTACTCCAACGTGTACGGTCCGGGCGAAGCGCACAAGGCAAAGTTCGCCAGCATGATCCATCAGTTGGCGATTCAAATGCGGGCCGGAAAACAGCCGCGTATTTTTTTTCAGGGTCAGCAGCGCCGGGATTTCGTCTATATCGCGGATGTGATCGAGGCGAATCGTGCGGCGATGACGAGTGAAGTCAGCGGTGTTTTTAACGCCGGTGCGGGGAATGCCTGGTCGTTTAACGAAGTGGTGGCTGAGCTGAACCGGGTTTTGAAGACTGATCTTCAGCCGGACTATTTTGAGAACCCGTACAGTTTCACGCAGGATTGGACGCAGACGGATCTGACGGCGGCGCGGGAGAAAATTGGATATGCGCCTCTTTACGATCTCGCCAAAGGAATTGAGGCGTATTTTGCCTCGGGGACGCTGGGGATATCGCCTTAATTATTGAGCCGTCTCGCTTGCGAGGCGCGTTTCTTCCGGCACGTCGAAGAAACGCGCCTTGCAAGCGAAACGACTCAATAATGAAAACATTTGAAACCTAATATCGGCATTTGAGTTAGGTCAGTGTACGGTCTAATATCCTGGCCTATGGAAGTGCGTGTCAAACTGGCGATTCTTGCGGACGCGGCTAAGTACGATGCCTCCTGTGCCAGTAGTGGGGCCAAGCGAAAAGGCAATGGGATGGGGATCGGCAATTCCGACGGCACAGGCATCTGCCATAGCTATACCCCCGATGGCCGATGCGTTTCGCTGCTGAAGATTCTGCTGACCAACTACTGCATTTACGATTGCCAATACTGCGTGAATCGCATCACGAGCGATGTGCCGCGCGCTCGATTCACGCCGAACGAAGTCGTTCAACTTACCCTTGAATTTTATCGTCGCAATTACATCGAAGGGCTGTTTCTCAGTTCCGGAATCATCCAGAGCACCGATTACACGATGGAACAGATGGTGGCCGTGGTGCGGTCGCTGAGGGAGGAGCATTTTTTCGGTGGGTACATCCATCTGAAGGCCGTCCCCGGCGCTTCCGCCGATCTCCTGGCGGCAGCGGGGAAGTATGCCGACCGCGTCAGCGCCAATATCGAACTTCCCACGCAGCCCGATCTCGACCGACTTGCCCCGGAGAAAAAACTGACGGTGATCGAAGGGGCGATGACCGAGTTGCGATGGCGGGTGGCGCAATCGAAAGAAGATCGTCGGAAGAGTCCGAAAGCCCCGGCGTTTGCTCCGGCGGGTCAAAGCACGCAGATGATTGTAGGGGCCACACCCAGCAGCGATGCGACGATCCTGACCACGGCATCACGTCTCTACCGCACCTATCAGCTTCGCCGGGTGTATTATTCCGCCTTCAGCCCGATCCCCCACAAAGACGACCGGCTTTCTCAACCCGCGCCGCCGATGTTGCGCGAGCATCGGCTGTATCAAGCGGACTGGTTGATGCGATTTTACGGCTTCGATGCCAATGAAATCGTCACCGGTCCACAGCAGAATCTCGATCTGACAATGGACCCGAAACTGGCCTGGGCCTTGCAGAATCGCGGGCAGTTTCCGGTGGATGTCAACAAGGCCGGCGAGCATCAATTGCTTCGCATCCCCGGCATTGGAGTGAGGAACGTTGCCCGCATCTTGCAGATTCGCCGACTGCGGAAATTGCGGCTGGCGGATCTGACGAAATTGCGCATCCCCATGAAGCGGACGAAGCCTTTTGTGATCACCGCCGACTATAACCCGGATGCGTTGCGGATCGATCGGAATGATTTGCAGACAAGGGTGATCACGGTGGATCGACAGCTGGGTTTGTTCGATGCGTTGGTCTCGGCGCGGACGGGTGAGCTGTAATGAGTTGATACAGATCTAAGACGTAATTCCATTCGCATGTTAGACGTATTCATCAAACCGGATTTTGAGCATTGGCGAGTGGCCGCGCGATCGCTTTTGGCGGCGGGGAAGCCACCGGAAGCGATCTGTTGGATTGAAGCCGGCGCGCAAGAAACAATGCTGCCTGGTTTCACGTCCGAAGCGACTTCATTTGCCGAAGCCGACACCTCCGCCCCTGTCCCCAAAGCGTTTTTGCAGATGGCCGATCTGGCTTCATGCTTTCGAGAATCTCGCCGCTGGCCGTTGCTCTATCGCGTGCTGTGGCGACTCACGCATGGCGAGCCTCGATTGCTGCAGATCGTGGTGGATGATGACGTTTACGAATTGATGCAGATGAGTAAGAGCGTCCGTCGCGATGCTCATAAGATGAAAGCCTTCGTGCGATTTCGGCGTCTTGAAGTGAACGGCGTGGAGGAATTTATCGCCTGGCATCGGCCGGATCATCTAATCGTTCCGCACGTCGCCCCATTTTTCGCGGATCGATTCGCGCCGATGCGCTGGACGATCCTGACGCCGGATGCTTCGGTATCGTGGGACACTCGGCGACTCACCTATGGCCCGGGCGTTGCTGTGTCGACGGCACCGAATCAGGATCCGCTGGAGGAAATCTGGAAGACCTATTACGCCTCGATTTTCAATCCGGCCCGCTTGAACATCTCCGCGATGCAGAAGGAGATGCCGCAAAAGCATTGGCGTACCTTGCCGGAGGCGACGCTGATTCCCGATCTGATCCATCAGGCACCGAAGCGTGTGGAGACGATGATGAAACAGGCTGCGACACAAACGAACGAGGCGGGCGATGTGAAACCGGTGCCGGCCACTTCCGCAAAAGATTTTTTGCCGAAACATCGTACGCTCCCGCAGTTGCGCGAGGCGGCGGCGGTTTGCAAGGGGTGCGACCTCTATTGTCATGCGACGCAGACGGTTTTTGGTCAGGGCCCAAATCGGGCGAAATTGATGCTGATCGGCGAGCAACCGGGCGATCAGGAGGATTTGGCCGGCCAGCCGTTCGTCGGTCCTTCGGGCCAACTGTTAGACGAGGCGCTGCAGGCCGCCGACATTCCGCGAGATGAAGTTTACGTGACCAATGCTGTCAAGCATTTCAAGTTTGAACCGCGCGGGTCGAGGCGGATTCATGCCAAGCCTTCTTCGCGGGAAGTGCAGGCGTGCCGTCCCTGGTTGGAGGCGGAGATTGAGTTGGTGCAGCCGTCGCTGATCGTCTGCCTCGGGGCGACGGCGGCTCAAACGCTGCTCGGAGCGCAGTTTCGTCTGACGAAGCATCGCGGTGAATTTTTGCCATCGGATTGGGCACCGTGGCTGCTGGCCACCAATCACCCGGCGGCGATTCTGCGGGTGCCGGATCCGAAGATGAGAGAGTCGTCTCGGCAACAATTTTTCGATGACCTGCGGCTGGTTGCCGACAAACTTCAAGGGGTGACCATATAGCCCCAAGCTTGCACAGGTTTTGTCTTTATTCCGGCCAAAAATGCGGAAAAACCCGGGCAAGTTCGGGGCTATATGATTTGTTCCGTTCGTTCGCGCTAACTACCATAACCTTAACCATGAGCGAACCCCTTCCCGCCAATCAGCCCGCCGCATTCCCCGAGCACAATCGTACCAGCATTGATTTCCGCGTTCCCATGCCGCGCCCGAAAGTGGTCGGGCCGGTGATCGATTTCCATTGCCATCTGTTGGCGGCGCATCACGCCAAAGGATGGTTTGAAAGCGCGAAACATTTCGGCATCGATCAGTTCGTGACTATGTGCCCGCTGGAAGAGGCGATGGGATTGCAGCGCGACTGGGGCGATCGGTTGCGGTTTATCGCGGTGCCGGCCTGGCGGGAAGTCACCGGAAACTGGCTCGACAACTTCATGAATCGGCTGGAGATGTTTTACAACCTCGGCAGCCGAATCGTGAAATTTCACATGGCCCCGCAGACCATCGCCTCACGGGGCTATCGATTGGATTCACCGCAGCTCCGCCCATTTTTTCGCGAAGTCGCCACCCGCAAAATGGCGGTGATGACGCACATCGGCGATCCCGACACCTGGTATCACGGCAAGTACGCCGCAGATGTGCCGAAATTCGGCACGCGCGATGAGCACTATCAAATGTGGGAAAATGTGTTGGCCGAGCATCCGAAGGAGTTGCCCTGGATTGGGGCGCACATGGGGGGAAACCCGGAGGATCTTCCCCGATTGCAACGGCTGCTCGATCTCTATCCCAATCTCTATCTCGATTGCAGCGCCACCCGATGGATGGTCCGGGAGATTTCCAAACGGCGCGAAAGCGCCCGCGAGTTTTTCATCCGCAACGCCGATCGCATCATTTTCGGTTCCGATCAAGTGAGCGGCGACGATCGCGATTTAGACTTTCTGGCCAGCCGATTCTGGTGCCATCGCAAACTGTGGGAGACCGCGTATATCGGCCCAAGTCCCATTTACGATCCCGATCTTCCCGTCGATCAGCAACCGGTGATGCACGGTTTAGCCCTGCCGGATGAGGTGCTGCAAAAACTGTATCACGACAACGCGGTCAAGGTGTTGGATGCGGTGGGAATGGGGTTTGGGTTTTAGTCCACCAACGGCGCCGGGACATCGTACATTTTTCCATCGCGATACACTTCCACCTTGTCCACGCGCATCTTGCTGTTGAAGACACCGACGGGGAAATGCTCGCCGTGGTTGTCGTAGAGAAGTTGGAAGTTAAGGTGGCGGAAGCCTTCGCCCTTATTCAGCTTGGGAAGAACGGGGAGGAATACAACATATTTTTGATTGACCCAGATCTCGACGTTGGTCCAATCTTCCGCCGACAGGTTTCCGATGCGAACTTCTTTGAGTGTGTAATCCACTTCCGCCCTGGCGACGGCTTCACCGGCGCGAGGCGCTTCGGCTTCGTAGGATCGCTTGGCGGCGTCGGCGGCAAACTTCGTCGAGGTCTGCCTCAGTGCCGGATCTTTATTGGGGAGCAACGAAGCCCGGCCATCACATCCCGCCCCAAAACCTGCGACCATCAACACGGCGGACAAAAACTTGGCGATCTGCATCTTCATGGTTCAATCCTCACAACAACTCTGCCGCACGGAACCTCCGTGCGGCAGTTTTGTTATCGGACGTTATGAACCCGTCGGATTAAAAATGGTGGCAATGAAAGCGAAACTCTATTCCGTTCGGGCGTTGCCGAGCATGTACAGATGTTCGCCGGCCTGGATTTCAACGCGATTGGCGGTCGAGTTCAGCCGGCGCATGGTGTCGCCTGTCGTATCGTACAACTGTTCCCGATCGATCACGATTGCCCCATGCGACGGGATGGTGCCGACTTTATAAACGAACGTGCCGTTGACCCACACGTTGGCGTTGCGAATGGGTTCATCACTGAAATTCACGATCTTCACCGATTCATTTTTCGGGTTGATCAAGGCGACGGCTTTGAATTCGTCTGAAGCCTTCATGTCGCTCGGATATTTGGCGGTCGCCGCATAAGCTGCGAACTGGGCGCGTTCCTCAGGGCCATTCGAAGCGAACGGTTGAAAACTGGTGCTGCTGCTGCATCCCACGACCGAGGCCAGCGCGAAAACGGCTATCGATTTGCGAAACATAAGCGTCTCCTTCAAAAGATGGTGAAGCGAACCCATTGGGTCCGATAAACGGTTGACTCTGGGAGATCGGAAGAGTAATTCCCGTGCCGAACGCGGACCCATCCGCTTTTTTAGCGTAAAATGCTTGTAACCGTCGTCGGTATATGGAAGGAATGTGCCGTTTCTTATAAGTGCGAATAAAATTTGTCTTGATTGTCTTTATTGCAAGTGGGTGCTTTGAATAAGGTGGCATGGGCGTCTCGCCCATGCATTTCTTCGGCCAAAAAGCA
>JANXVV010000174.1 GCA_025351525.1 Humisphaera sp.
ATTTCTTCGGCCAAAAAGCATGGGCGAGACGCCCATGCCACCAGTTTTTCAAAAGACCCACTTTTAAAAAGAAAGCAAAAGAGGGCGATCTATATCTCTTCCACTTCGGCGCCCCGGCCGGGAAACGGCAGCACCTTCTACTGCGAGGTGCATCATCTTCATCCACTCGGAGGAAAGCACGGTGGCTTGGACAATACGAATAACATGTTGGTCGTCTGCCCGACATGCCACGCCCAATTCGATAAACTCGTGATGGCCATTCATCCGACGACGAAAAAACTCGTGAGATTTGATGGGAAACGAACTTCTCACCTGCACATGTTCCCAGACCATGTGCTTGACGAAAAAGCATTGAAAAAGCAATGGATTCGATTTCAGGCGGGTTCCGTCGCCAACTTTCTGCGGAAACGGCGTCTCGGCGCGGTCGATGACTTCTTCAGCCTCTTTGGGAGTCACCCTCAATAGGGTTGCATAACGCTGTTTGAGTTGCCGGAACTTTTGAAGAACGATACTGTCGCGGGCATGAGCGAATATCAGTATTACGAGTTCCTCGCGATCGACAAGCCGTTGACGGCCAAGGAGCAGCAGGCCGTCCGCGAGTTTTCAACGCGCGCTCAAATCAATTCCACAAGTTTCACCAACGAGTATCAGTGGGGCGATTTCAAGGGCGACCCGCAAAAGTTTCTTGAAAAATGGTTCGATGCCCATCTTTATCTGGCCAACTGGGGCACGCGGCAATTCATGTTTCGAGTTCCGAAGGAACTGGTGGACCTCTCGCTCGCGCAAACCTGCTGCGGAGGGCACGCCGCATCGCTCGAAATGCGCGGGGATATGGCGATCTTCGACCTGGCCGTGGAACCCGACGACGGGGGCAATGGGGACGATGAAGACGGCTCGGGCTGGATGGCCACCTTGGCCCCCGCTCGCGCCGAACTGTTGCGTGGCGACCTGCGCATCCTCTATCTGGGCTGGTTGCTGAGGGTCCAGAGCGGGGAGCTGGAAGACGATGACATCGAGCCATTCGTCCCGCGGGGTTTGGCGAGCCTTTCGGCCCCCTTGCGCGGACTCGTGGATTTCCTCGGGATCGATGACGAGTTGATCAGTTTCGCGGCGGAGATCAGCGAAGCATCCGCGCCGCAATCGGCCGAAAGAGATTTCGCCGCCTGGGTGACCGCCCTTCCAACGGCGGAAAAAGATGCCTTGCTGCTTTCGTCTTGCGATGGAAGCGATCCGATGGTCGGAGTTCGGCTGCGCCGGCGGTTCGATGCAGCGCGGCCAAAAACCACGGAAGCGGTCGGCCACCGCACGGTGCGCCAGTTGTTGGACGGTGCCGCGAAACGGACCGAGGAAGAGCAGGAAAGAAAGGCGAAGCAGGCCGCTAAGAAGCGCGCCCGTGAGGTTTCCCAAGCCGAAGTTTTGCGAGCAAAATTCCTGGATGAACTGGCCACCCGCGAGCCGCAGGCCTGGCGGACGGTGGCGCATTTGATCGGGGTCAAGACGCCCAAAGCCTACGATGACGCGCTCGCC
The DNA here is from genome assembly GCA_025351525.1 of Humisphaera sp. Classification (GTDB taxonomy): domain Bacteria; phylum Planctomycetota; class Phycisphaerae; order Tepidisphaerales; family Tepidisphaeraceae; genus JANXVV01. Next base: position 1,528 of record JANXVV010000174.1, read on the forward strand.
CTCCTCCGCGATCTGCATGACCTCGCGGCGAAGTTGGATCGAGCGGCGGAATTCAGTTCTCGCGTGAGCGCTATTCGCACCGACCACGCGAACAAGTCCAGCTTTATAAAACGGCTCCAAAAAGCGGGATTTTAGCACTTTCGCACTTTCGCGACTGAGCCGGATCGCCCTACATAGCCCCCGGCATGCCGGGGGAAATCTTTCGCCAACGGAAAGCTCTTCGGAATGGACCGGTTTCCCCCGGCATGCCGTGGGCTTTATAGGGTGGGGTCGCATCGCACGAAATTTCGAGTAGATTACTCCAACCTGTAGGGTCCGCATCGTGGGCCATTTCAATAACGCAGAGCGGTCGTGGAGACTGCGCAACATTTGAGGCACTTGCAATGAAGAATCTCAACATCGGCATGATCGGTTACGGCTTCATGGGCCGCGCGCACACCAACGGGTACAAGCGGGTCAACGATTTTTTCAAGCTCGACTATCGCCCGGTGCTCAAAGCCGCATGCGGGCGCGATGCGGTCAAGGTGAAGGAATTTGCGGACAACTGGGGGTATGAATCGATCGAGACGGATTGGAAGAAGTTGATCGAGCGGAAGGACATCGACTGCGTCGATGTGTGTACGCCGAACAACATGCACAGGGAGATTTGCCTGGCCGCCGCGAAGGCGGGGAAGATGATCCTGTGCGAGAAACCGCTGGCGATGAGTGCGGAGGAAGGGGTGGAAATGTGCGAGGCGGTGGAGAAGGCGGGGGTGGCGAACATGGTCTGGTACAACTATCGCCGCGTGCCGGCTGTGACGTTCGCCAAGCAGTTGATCGACGAAGGGCGGCTGGGGAAGATCTTCCACGTTCGCTCGAAATTTTTGCAGGACTGGACGATCTCCGCCGACTTGCCGCAGGGCGGCGCGGCGCTGTGGCGGTTGGATGTCGCCGCCGCGGGTTCGGGCGTCACCGGTGATCTGCTCGCCCACTGCATCGACACCTGCATCTGGCTCAATGGCCTCATCAAAGACGTGTCGGCGGTCACCGAAACATTCGTCAAGGAACGCAAGCACACCCTCACCGGCAAAATTGAAAAAGTCGGCATCGATGATGCCTGCATCTTCAACTGCCACTTCGACAACGGTTCGCTCGGCAACTTTGAATCCACCCGCTACGCCCGGGGTCACAAGGCCCAGTACACTTTTGAAGTCAACGGTGAAAACGCCAGCCTCTCGTGGGATCTGCACGATCTGCATCGCCTCAACTACTTCGATTACAAGGACGAAGGCCCGCTTCGCGGTTGGAAATCGATTCACATTTCCGACAGCGATCATCCCTACCTCAAGCACTGGTGGGTGCCCGGCCTGAACCTCGGTTACGAGCACACCTTCGTACACCAGGTGGCGGACTTCATCGAAGGGCTACAAAGCGGCAAGCCCGCCAGCCCGACGTTCCGGGATGCGCTGGAGACGCAGCGTATTTGCGATGCGGTGTTGAAGAGCGCGAAGACGAAGCAGTGGGAGAATGTGGGGCGGTAGACATCGTTACAAGGCCTGTACAAGCCGAGGGCGGAAACCGTATGCGACGCCCGGGTTCTTCGGTGGCCCGCACGAAGAACCCGGGGCGTCGCCTACGGCTTCCGCCCTCGGCTTGAGCGATCTCTCAAAATACAAGCGTTCATTTTTGTGCGAAAACGCTTTGAGTTCGGTATACTCCGTCTCCATGATCGGCAGCATGGACATCATCGAGTACCATCAAACACGACCCTTTGAACCGTTCGACATCCGACTGTCCGATGGTCGGGTCTACACGGTGGATCATCCTGAATTCCTGGCGATGTCCCGCAAGGGAAACGTGATCTATTACAGCACCGAAGACGGTCGCTTGATGACGATTTCCATCTCGCAGATCACGACGCTTGAGAAGACGAATTCGCCCAGGGCGGCTTGAGCATCGCACATCGCTTCACTTCCCTTTTGCCGCATGGGAGATCACCGCATGGGAGATCAACAGTTCATCACCATCGGGCGGGACTTCCCTCACCACGCCGACACCTTTCGCATAGTATTTATATTCAGTCGTCCCGTCCGCCAGTGACTCCTTCACCTTGATGCAGTTCTCATAAGTGCCGGCGGGCGTGGTCACGGTTTCGGTGATGGAGACCACTTCGTCGATTTCACCGATCGTGGTGGAGACGTCTTCCGACCGGAATTTGTCACCGACTTTCGGGTTGGCCGGCAACTGCACGCCCGGCACCGAAGTATCCTTGCCGACGCTCCAGCTTCCCTCATGGTTGATGATTTTCCCGTCCTTATATTCGTCCACCTCTTCGCCGAGATAGTAGACGTTGCCGTTGTCATCCTGTGCAAAATAGTCGGTGGCGACTTCCGCCAACTGGCCGTTCTCGAACGCGCGGTCTTCCATCACAAATGCTTCCACCGTCTGGTCGCCGATCTTAAAAGTCTTGTGCAGATTCGGTTTGGCGGTGCGCTCGACGCGCGTTTTCTTACCGGCTTCGGTCCCTTCGAAGATGTCCTGACCCAGGCTCGACAACGGCAGATAGGGATTGGTGATCTCCGTGGGATGGCTGAACTTGACGCCGGCCAAAACCTTCTTCCCGCGCTCGGTGCGCTCCGTTGTCAAATCGGCGGCGTCATCGGTTTTGGTTTCCACCAGTTTGCCATCTTCGGTGATGACCAAATCGCGCGATTTGCCGTCTTTGTCCTTGACGCCGGCTTCGTAGATCGCCTTCCCGTCCTTCACTTCGGATTCTTTGTCGACCTGGCCTTGCTCGGTGCCGCCATTCGCCAAAATGGTGTCGCGAACGGGCTTTGGAAGATCGCTCCACTTTTGAGACTGCCCGGCGAAATTCGGCAGTACCACGGCGAGACTGAGGCCGGATATTAAAAGGCTTCCGGTGACTTTGGAAAACTTACGTTGCATCGCAGCTCCTGGTGATTGCGTCATCCGATTTGTCCACCCGTGCTACCTGTGGCACCCGTTCGACTCACACCATTCGTGCGGGCGGACCAGTACAAGCCGTCGGAAACACTCCGTCGGCCAGGACGCTAGATCACCAAAATAGCGCCGATCCATGAAACGAAGATGAATGTAACCCGCGACGTTAAAGTTTCTTCGCAGGCGCCTTCGGCTTCGGCGTCCCGGTGACATCCGCCGGTTTCAGCGTCGTCGGTGGCAGCGCGGTCGGTGTCGTCACGCCGGCAAATTCATCCCATTCCTTTTGAATCAACGCGACCGGCAGCATCGGGCCTTCACCGATCACGAACCGGTATTTCAGCATCAACGGTTCACCGGCTTTGATCGCGGTTTTGGGGAAGAATCCGAATCGGCCATAGTCGCGATAGGCGGAAATCTTCGTGTCCTTCGGATTAGTCGGAGCGTTTAACTCGGCCACACTGTAGTTCTTTCCATGCACGCTAAAATCGGAGGCGATCCATGGCAAGTCGAGATCCTTGTGGGCATCGGCGTTTTCTTTGGGGAAGAAGTAGCTGGTCTGCTTCGCGTCGATGTCGCCGTGCGGGCGGAAGTGGACGCCGGCGTGTTCGACGGTGCCATCGAGCAGGATATCGCCGTCGGTGCTTTTGAGTTTCGTGATGAAGTCGACGATCAGCCGTGCGGGCGCCGGGGCGCGATGGAAGATGAACGTGCGCTCTTCGATGATGATCGGTTTGTCGGCGGCTTCCCCGTCCCAGTGAATGAGCGAGGTGACGGTGGCGGAATCGGCGGTGGCTTTCCGGTCGATGAATTTCTGGTGGACCATGTCGCCGCCCTTCATGTGCCAGCGATCGTAGGCTTTGCCGTTGGCGTTGATTTTATCCCAGCCCATGAAGATGCCTCGATGATGGGGGAAAAGCTTGCCATCGGCTCCCTGGGTGATGGGGGCTTTGCCCTCGGCGTCGAAAATGTGCAGATAGGGCTTGAAGGTTTCCGTCCGCCGTGCGGGGGTGGAAATATCGTGGCCGTCCATGTAGCGGGCGACGATTTTGCCGTCGAGCAGGATGTCCAGATGGTCCCCCGGTTTGTCGTCGAAGGAAAAACCCTCGGTTGCCAAAGCGGATTGGCTTAAGAGACAGATCAGGATAAGAGTTGAAAGACGCAAATGGGTCATCGGTTTCCTTGGTTCGAGGTGTCGTGAATTTCTCTTGACGGGGCATGGTCACCTGAGGTGACCCATGCCAGACCATGCTTCATTTAATCGCTAACAGTTCGTCGGCGGTCCATTGCAGATCACCCCGATTTTCGGTCTCTTTGCGGATTCTCGCAACAGTTGAGGGATCGATCGGTGCGGCCTCATGCCCCCACTCGCGGCGGACATACGTCAGCATCGACGCAATCTGCTCATCCTCCATCGCCCTGAGCCCGGGCATTTCCATGTCGATCGTTTTCTTGCCCACTTTGATCGGCCCATGCAACCCGTTGAGCGCGATGCGGGCCACGCGATCCTGCGGGCCGAGCGCCCATTCGCTGTCCACCAGCGGCGGGGCGACGCCATCCTGCCCGAGCCCTGTCGGTTGATGACAGGCGGCGCAGATTTGCGAGAAAAGTTCCTTCCCTTTCGCAAACCGCGCGGCTTGGTCGGCCGTCAGCGGTTTCAGCACGGGTGAAGTGTCGCCCGGTTTGCCGGGCCAACTCATCACCGTCTGCGCCTGCATCGCCGCCTTGCTGATTTTTGAATCGGTGTGCTTTTCCAGAATCGCCAGTGCCGGCGGTTCCCGCAACAGGCGAAGTCGGCGAGGGGGCGCGGCGGTTTTCGATTTGGACTTCGGCGCGACCGCATTGGCGATGCCGGCCATGATCGCCTCCTGCGAAGCGCGGGCGCTCGCCGGTTGATTCGCCACCAGTTCCAACAATTTTTCCAATCGCTCACCGCTGCGACTGCGCACGATGCACTCCGCCAACTCCGCGTACAGTTCATTTTTGCCGGCTTCCGCCTTTGCAAAGGCCGGGGTGACGATCAGCATCTGCAGCATTTCCAATTCGCGACCCGCATACGCCCCGAGCGCCGCGCCGCGGAAAATCGGGTCGGCGATATGGCGGGCCAAAATTCCCGTCGCAACCGCCTGGATATCCGGCAAATCCGGCGACCCCATCGTCAACACCTGAAACTGCACCTCCGCCTCCGAATCGTTCGCCAAAGCCGCGATGGCCTTTTGCGTCTCGCTCGCGGTGTGCTTGCGGACGATCACTTCACCCGCCCGCAGCGCTGCCAGCCGCACCCGCGCATCGCCATCCTTCGCGGCGACGGCGGTGTCCTCATCCTCCAGCTTGTCCATGTTCTGCAACGCGTACAGCGCGTGAATTTTTGCCAGCGGAGTCGCCGTCGCATCCTTGCCGTTCACCACGTTTTTAAGCAGTTTGACGCTGGAGGCATCCATCCGTTCGATCAGCAATCGCTCGCTGGTATCCCGCCACCAGCCGTTTGCGTTCGACAGATTTTTCACCAGCTCGGCCACCGGCGCTTTCGACAATTTGGGCTGCGGGCCAACCGGATTTGATTCGTGCGTGATCTTCCAGATGCGGCCGCGATGCCCGTCGTTTTGATCCAGGCCGCGTTTGTTGACCTGGTCGGCCAGATACGCGCTCAGATAGGCCCGGTGCTGAAGGATGCCGTGATACAGATCGACGACGTACATCGATCCATCCGGCGCGGTGTACAAACTGACCGGCCGGAAACGCTCATCGGTGGATGTCAGAAAATCGATGCCCCCCACCCGTGTGTTGGTGGCGGTGATAGCCAAACCGTCCTTGGTGATGACCTGTCGGCTGACCAGATTGCCCGCCGGTTCGCAGACGAATGCATTGCCACGATATTCAGTCGGGAAATGGTCCCCGCGATAAATCATCGGCGCGCACGCGGCGGTCACCCGCTGCAGCTTGCCCTCCAGATTGAGATCCTCCGTATATCCCCGGTTGACCCCCGGATTCACCCGGCATGGGAAGGTTGCATTCGAGGCGATCGCGATATTCAAACCCGCCGGCGACTGTAGATAAGGATTGCGGGTCATGTATTGCGATGGCACCAGATCCGACCGAAGCATCGAACTATTGGAGTTGAAAAACAACCGGCCGGTGTCGTCCGAAGTGATGCCCCACTGCCCGTGATTGGTGGTTCCATCGCGCAGGAACTGGCCTTTGGAGTAGCGGAATCGGGCCGAGTGGTTGGCGTTGTAGTACCAGTTGTCGAGCATCCACGTCAGCCCGTTGGCCATGTGCTCGGGGTTGGGGCTGCGGGAACCGTAGTCGGTGAAAATCGCCTTTTTCTCATCGCACTTCCCGTCCCCCTTGGTATCGCGACAAAACCACACCGTCGGCGGTTCGGCGACAATCACCCCATCCCCCGCCAGCCCCACCGCGCGGGGAATCACCAGATTGTCCAGATAAGTGGAAACCTTGTCATACCGGCCATCCGCCCCACTGCTTTCCAGGCGGACGATCCGACCCGTCGGATCCAACTCACCCGTCCCGCGCACATCCGGCATGTAAGCCCGCAGCTCAACCACATAAATGCGCCCATCCGGATCGAACGTCAGCGCGATCGGCTCTTCCACTCTCGGCTCACTGGCCACCAGCTCGATCTTAAACCCCGGCGGGAGCTTGAACGTTTTCAGCTCCTCTTCCGGCGTCCGAACCGGCGCGGGAGGAATTTCCTTGATGTGATATTTCGGCTGCTGCTGGCTGAGATCCCCACCCGGCACCGCCCAAAGCAACGTCGCCGCCGACAAAATACCGAGGACGGTTCCGATCGAATAAATGTGCGATTTCATCTGATGGGATTTACTTTGAATGCAGCAAAATGTTGTGTTGACGCCGGCAGAACAGCGGAACGACATTTTTCAGATTCCGGGCCGTGGAGGGCCCAGCTCTGAAATACCGTCGTGAATCTTCACATCTTGCAAACGTTCCCCCCACCCGATACGATAAGAGCGTAGACGATCACGGGTAGGGAGAGTTTTGGAAAATAATTTTCCAGGGCCTCGTTCCCTCCCCCGGATCGCGGTCGGTTGGCCCGAGCGGAGGGTCGATTGCCCGATAGGCCGGTTTGGCCAAAGCCCTTTTGGATTGACGCAACATCTCGCCCGCGGTTGAGTTACGTTTGATGAAGTTGAAATGTAATCGACCTGCGCGGGAGTTCGACATGAGTGTGGTTTTCTTCGGAGTTTCTGTCGCACAGGTGGTGGAACCGGCCCTTCTGGGGTTCGTTCTCCTGCTCTGGGGAGTGCTGTCGACCGACTTTTCACGTCGGTCCCGGCCAAGTTCAGTCCTGAACCTGAACCCCCTGGCGACCCGGTGTTTTGTGGTGTTGGAACGGCTTCTGTCAGTTTTCCCAATCCCCTCCACCCCGCGCGCTCCCCCGATCGGTCGGTTTGGCACGAGGCAACCGATCCCGGTCTCCACCGAAGCATACCGTCGCCGTCGCTTCACGCGTTTGAACGAACTTTCCTGATCGTTCACGCTTGCGCTGCGCACGCCGGTACGCCATGTTTTTTGCCGTCCTATCCGGGGCCTATTTGTTTCCTCCGCTGGAGAAATAAGTATGGCATTCACCATTGGATTATTGATTGGCCTGATCGCCGGTGCGATCGGGATTTACGCGTTCCTCATGGCTTCCGGGCGAAAAATCGTCGTCCAGGCCAGGGTTCAGGCGGAAGGATTGCTCACCACCGCCAAGCTCGAAGCGGACAACAAAGCCAAGGAGATCGAACTCAAAGCGCGCGGCGACCAGATGGAAGCCCGCAAGCTCTTCGAAAAAGAGACCGAAGGCTCGCGCAACGAGCTTAAGGCATTGGACCTGCGTTTGACAAAACGCGAAGATATTCTGGACAAAAAACTCGATACCCTGACCACCAAAGAACGGCATCTGGAAGACATGGAAGCCCGCACCGCCAAGCGGGAACAAGCCGTCACCGCCAAGGACGATCAAATTTCCAAAGTGCTGGTCGAGCAGCGCGAAAAATTGCTGCAAATCAGCGGTTTGAGCGTCGAGCAGGCCAAGGACATCATGCTCCGCCGCATTGAAGATGAATGTCGGCACGAAGCCGGCGAGCTTATTTTGCGGATCACCGAGCAGGCGCAGGAAGAGGGCAAGGACAAAGCCCGGCAGATCATTCTGCAGGCCATCCAGCGGTATGCCTCGGAGCAGACCAGCGATCACACGGTGAGCACCGTGCAGATTCCGACGGATGACATGAAGGGCCGTGTGATCGGGCGGGAAGGCCGCAATATCCGCAGCTTTGAGAAGACGACCGGCGTGGATGTCATCATCGACGACACGCCCGGCGTGGTGGTCGTCAGTTGCTTCGACCCGGTCCGCCGGGAGATCGCCCGCATGACCCTGGAACGCCTTGTGCAGGATGGCCGCATTCACCCGGCGCGGATCGAGGAAGTTTTCGTGCAGGTGACCAAAGAGATGGATGATGAGTTGATCCGCATCGGCAAGGAAGCGGTGCAGGAGGCC
>JANXVV010000199.1 GCA_025351525.1 Humisphaera sp.
TTTTCCCCGCGGTGTCTCGGTTTGAATTGTGGTGCGGGCTTCGAGCCTGAAATTCGGAAGCAGGCTGGAAGCCCGCACCACAATTCAAACCTAACCAGTTTCTATTTTCGAACGAAATCCACGACATACCCGCGCAGGTACTTTTCCCATGAGCCAAAATCGGGAAAGCTGCCGCTCTTAGACCACCCGGCACCGGAATAATAAACGAATGGTTTTCCCGGCGTCACACGCAGCAGCGCAAGGTACTGCTCGGGGGTGTCCACAAATCGCACCAATTGATCCGGGTCGATCCGAATTCCGCAGCCGATGTTGCCATTCTTCCCCTCCGCCGGTTGCCAGACGGCGACCAGGCCCGTTTTTTTTTCGAGCCGAACTTCCCCTTCTCCCAGCCGTTTGTTGATGCCGATGGCGACGGTGATGTCGCCCGGTTGATCGCTGCCGATCGTGCTTTCGATGCGATTCAAGTTCGAGCCGGTTTCAAGGGTGATCCGGCGAGTTTCCCAGACGTTTCGATCGCCGCTTCGCCACTGGGCGTAGGTCAGTTCGATCACTGCGCGGTCCGGCCCACCGTCGACAATTTTGTGTGATTTCCAGGTGCGGGAGACGTCGAGGGTTTTGCCGTTCCAAATGCCCAGCCCGCCGCAACCGCGACCGGTGTTGACGGAATAGCAGTCGAGCCCTTCGCCATGATCGACGCCATAGTTGTTGGCTTTGTACCAGCGATCGATCACCAGTCTGCGGGTCGATTTCACCCAGACATCGATGCCGCTGCCGGTCTGCTGTTGCCGTTCGAGGGCCGGGCCGTAGACGCGAAAGGCGATGCGGTCGTTCTCCCAGGCGACATCGTCAAACGCTTCCGGCACATAGCGGGCGAACGCCCTGGCGGGTTGAGTCGCGGGGACGGTGGATTGGGCGAGGGATGTATGTGAAAGGAGCAACGCGGCCAAAGTGAGAATGCGCATTCGGAATTGTTTCCAACTCATGGTCGCGTAGTGATACCTGATCCAGCATGGCAGGGATAGATCGCATTCCACATTGCCGGATCATCAGAGTATCAACGCTTGCGAAGCTTTGTCTTGAACATTGTCGTGGCACGGGCTTCCAGCCCGTGTTCGCGGTCTACGAACGGAAAAGATCGAATTGAAATAGAGTTCTTTTTTCGCAACGGGCCGTAAACACGGGCTGGAAGCCCGTGCCACAACGGGGGTTTGCCGCACCGCGCCGCAATTGTCGAGTCGCCGTATGAATGATCGTTTTCTTTCTTTGATGTTTCTCCTTCTCGCCGCGACTGCGCGCGCGGAGATCAAAGTCGTCGTCGAGCGGAACGTCAAAGAGGCGATGAACGCCGAGTTCACTTTTCCAACTATTTCGCCGCTCTCGGATGCCGATGCCGGGCAGGATGCGACGATCGAAATTCTGGATGGGAAACCCGGATGGGGCAGCGACGCCAAGCAGTTGATCGATGGCGTCGGGCCGACCACGGCGAATGAGATGCTGCGGATGTTCTGCTTCGGTCAAAACACCGACACAGGCCGGATTCGCATGGACCTCGGCGCGGTCAAACCCGTCTCGCGCATCAACACCTATTCCTGGAACAACGGCAACCGCGCGCCGCAGGTTTACCGGCTTTACGCCAGCGACGGCACTGCCCCGAATTTCGTCATCACTCCGCCGCGTGAAGCGGATCCCACCCGAGCGGGCTGGGTGAAGATCGCCACCATCGACACCCGGCCCGCCGATTTCATGAAGAAGGACGGCGGGGGTGGACAGTATGCCGTGGGAATCACCGACGATCGGGGCGCGATCGGTCGATTTCGCTATCTGCTGTGGGACATTCAAGCGGCGACGAATCAACCGGGAACCTCGACGACCTACGCCGAGTTCGATGTCGAAGTCGCCGATGCTTTGCCTCCTTCTCGCCTCGCCAAAATCAAGATGACGGACGGCAGGATGCTCGAAGGATCCGCGTATTTTAAAGGCGATTCGCTGGTCGTCACGCAGGAGGATTCAGAGCAGTCGATCAAGCTTTCAGAACTGTCGAGCGCCGAGTTTCACGAGGCGTTGCCACCGACGGAGTTGCCGACGGATTCCCTCTCGGCGGGAGGTTTGAAGGCGGAATATTTCGACGATCAGGAATTTCGCAAACCCCGGCTGGTGCGATACGACCCGACGCTCAACTTTCAATGGGGATTAGGCGCGCCCGATCCATCGGTCAACGTCGATTTCGCCGCCCGGTGGACGGGGCGCATCGAGCCGAAATACACCGAGACCTACACTTTCCAAACCCACGCCGAGGATGGGGTGCGGCTGTGGATCGACGGGCGGCAGATCATCGACCGCTGGGAGGATGCGCCGCCCTATTTACAGGAAGCCAAAATCGCCTTGCAGGCCGGCCGCAAATATGACATCCGCATCGATTACCACAACAAAATGGGCGAGGCGATTCTGCGCCTGCGGTGGTCCAGCCCGAGCCAGCGCAAGGAGATTGTTGCCGCGTCGCAATTATCGCCGCCGGTGAATGATCCGGCGTTTCCCCCGCGCGTGATGCTGACGGCCCCCATCGCCGATCGATGGCGGATCGCGCCGGGTTCGATGGATCTTGAAGCAACCGCCTCGGCCCCCAAAGGCAGCATTGCCCGCGTCGAGTTTTTTTCCACCAACACGCTGCTCGGCACGGTGACGACGCCGCCGTACCGATACACCTGGGTTCACGTGCCGCCCGGCCATCACAAGCTGACGGCCAGGGCGACGGACGAGGCGGGCACGATCACCGCGTCGCTGCCGGTGATGGTGAATGTCGCCGCCAATGGTTCCGGATCCTTGCCGCCGCCGTGGGGTTCGATGCGGCTGGGGGCGATGGAACGGCGCGACAGTTCCTCTTATTCCGGCGGTCTTTTCACGATCCGCGCCGGGGGTGGCGAGCTTCGCGGTGCATTTGATTCGGGCTACTTCATCGCGCAGCCTTTGGATGGCGACGGGCAGATCACGGTGCGCGTCGGGGACATCTCCGCCGAAACCACGCCGAATGCGATCACCGGCGTGATGTTCCGCGAATCGCTGTCCGGCGATGCCCGGTATTCGGCCTTGATGGCCGGCAAAAACGCCACGGAATATCTCTGTCGCCGCGAGCCCGCATCGTGGGTCGCCGCCAATGACATCAGCCGCACCGCCCCCTGTTATCTGCGGCTGGTTCGACTGGGCAAATTTTTCAAAGCCTACGTTTCCGACAACGGCACCAGTTGGCAACTGGTGGGATCGGATCAGCTCAATCTGGGAAGCCAGACGTTTGTCGGCCTGATGACCACCAGCCGTGCCGACGATGAACTTTGCACGGCGACGGTGGACCATGTGCAGGTGCAGGCCGGTTCACCCCCGATGGAAGCCACCACCGCCGGGGTGCAGACGCGCGGGGGATCGTTTTTGGCCGGTGAAATTCAAAGGGCCGATGAGTCGCAGGTTCTGCTTCGTCGAAAGCGCGGGGAAAGTCTGACCGTGATGGCCGGCGATGTCGCCCGTATTTTCCTGCGTCCGGTGCCGCTGGAATTGTCGGCGGGCATTGGCCGCGGGCACAGCGGTGTGCTGCTGGCGAGCGGTGATTTTTACGAGGGTGATTTTCGCGGGATCAAGGGTGGCCGCGTCATGGTGGATTCGGTGGTCTTCGGGCTCAAGACGTTTGAAAATCGCGAACTGCTGGCGATCGCGCTTCACGACGTTTCCGATGACGGCAAACATCTCGCGGTGCGAACGGGCGACGGCTCGGTGTACGTTCCTGCAAATGTGACGATCGACGCGGGACGCCTGCAAATGAAAGACGACACCGCCGGCAGTCTCTCCGTTTCCATTCGCGACGTGGTGGAGATTCGGCGTTGAGGGCTTGTGGCAGAATTGAATCGATTTCGTTAGGATTTGAGCAAGGCAGTTCGAGCGGTTTTCGACCGAGTATCCCAGTTTTTGCCGCTTGCGGCTTAGCCGTCTTGAGCCCTTGCAGGTCGCGACGGCTAAGCCGCAAGCGGCACAATCATATGCCGAGTGGAAAAAAGCTGTAAAACAAAAAACGCGCACGGATGACCCATAAGCCGATGAAATACGGGTCCGCACCCTATAGCAGAGGAATCATGATCAAGTCGCTCGATCCTTTCAAACCCTGCGAGTTTCTGAAAACCCACGCGGAAATCGACTTCAGCAATCAACTGATGTCCAAGCATCAGTTGCTGCTCAACCCCTGCGATTGCAAAAACTGGGATCTCGCCCACGTTCTCATGCAGATCTCGCACGGCAACATCCTGGACATGGGATGTCAGGGTTCATACGTACTGGCCAATGCCGTGCATATGGGCCTGGAAGGTGAAAAGATCGGCATCGACCTCGTCGCCTTGCCGCCCATGAAAGGGGCAACCCTCATCCAGGGGGATATCACCCACACCACCCTTCCGTCAAGCCATTTCGATACCATCACCTGCATGTCGGTGATCGAGCACGGCGTGAACCTGAAAGACTTTCGCGACGAGTGCGCAAGGCTGCTCAAGGTCGGCGGCACCCTCTACGTGAGCTTCGACTACTGGCCCAACGCCATCGTCCACAACACCCGCCTGTTCAATGCCGCCTGGACGATTTTCTCGCAGCGGGATGTGCTGCAACTCCTCAACCTGTTTCAGGAAGTCGGCATGGAACCCGTCGGCGAGATCGACTGGACCACGCAGGACGGGGTGATCCGCCCCGGTTACTATTCGCCCGGCCCGATGCGATATACGTTCGGCCTGTTGCAACTCCGCAAGGTGCGCGAGGTCGGCCCCGGCGCGGGTGCGAGTACCCCCGTGATTGAGCCGGAAACGCCTCCCCGATCCACCCCCGGCAATGACGTGCTTTTTGTGAATAATGCCGAGCCGGCGTGCGGGGTCTACCAGTTCGGCCAACGCGTGTACGATGCGCTCGCCGCGCGGCAAAAGCACTACCGGTTCCATCTGGCGGAATGCACCACCCCAGCGAGTGTCCTGGCCGCGACCCGGCAACTGAACCCCTGTGCCGTCGTCTTCAACTACCACCCGCTGACGCAGCGCTTCGTCGACCGCGACCTGGTCCACCAGACCGGCATTCCATGCTTCGGCATCTACCACGAAATCACCCCCGAAATTGCGCGGCTACCCCGGCCGCCCCAACCGTTCGATCACTGGTTCCACAGCGACCCGAGCCTCACCGATCAAAGCGATTTCATGCGCGCGACGGCACGCCCGCTGATCGAGTATCAAAATAACTTTCCCGTCCCGGCGATTCCAACCATCGGCACCTTCGGATTCGGTTTCGCCAACAAGGGTTTTGAGCGACTGGCCCATCTGGTGCAGGAGCAGTTCGAGGAGGCGGTCCTCCGAATGCACATCCCGCACTCGGCGTACATGGATCCAGATGGATCGGAAGCACGGCAGCGCGAGGCCGCCGTCCGCGAGATCATCACCTCTCCGCGCATTCGGCTGGAAATCACCCACCACCTGATGTCGAACGCCGAACTGCTCGATTTCCTGGCAAAAAATACCGTGAATGCCTTCCTGTACGATGCCATGGAAAATCGCGGCATCTCCAGTGTGATCGACTACGCGCTGTCGGTGGATCGGCCCATTGCCATCACCCGCACCTCGATGTTTCGCCATATTTTTGATGCCCGACCGTCGATCGTGGTCCAGGAGAGTTCGCTTCCGCAAATCATCGGCCAAGGCGTGGAACCCATTCGCGCTTTCAAGACCGCCTGGTCGAATGAAGTGATGGCCGGGCAGTATGAGGATTTCATCGGTCAGGTGGTGGGGCAGGGCCGTCGCATTTGAAATTTCCGGTCCCCTCCCCCCCGTACTCCGGGGGGAGGGCTAGGGTGAGGGGTCTTGCCTTTTTCTCCTGCCGAGTCGCGAAATGAAGCGTCTTCTCGCCACAAAGAAAAGACCCCTCACCCTAACCCTCCCCCCATGAGTACATGGGGGGAGGAGACCGGAAAACCGGAAAGCCTGACGCAATGGCGTCGTTGACGAATTACCGTGGCGCTCATTATACTTTCGCGTTCATTGCGGGCCTTGCGGGCGTGACGGTGGATCCGTCTCCTGTTGTCCCTTCCGTTGCCGATAGGCCAATCCAATGCCGCACACTTTGGAAGTGATAGAACCGGATCGCGCTGCCCCCGTCGCCGCCGTGCGCCTGCGCAAGATGATCTTCGTCACCGAGAAATGGTACGAAGGCGACCCCGCCCGGGGTGATTTTGCCTGCGTGAACATCGTCCTGGACTCGCTCGCCGCCACCGGGATGGCGACCTATTCGACCCTCTGGGTGGATCAGCACTATCTCACCACCGGTCAGAAGATCGACGCGATTCTGCTCGAGCAATGCGCGGCGCAACGGCCCGATATCGTGGTCGTCATGTTTCATATCGGCAAGCCGTACAATCCCGATACTTCCACCTACGATGCGCTCCGCCGCTCGGGCATTCCGGTGGTGATGTATTGGTATGACATCGCCCATCCCTTCGTGCATCAGGCGGCTGAGGAACTGTCGCCGTACTCGCATGTCAACGTAACGATAGGGCCGGAAAATCCGCACACGGCCTTTCCCGACAAGTTCGCACGGCTCTGGACGCCGATCGATCCGCGCGTGTATCGCGATGCGGGGAAGGTGCGCGATATCGACGTCAGCTTCGTCGGCAACGTCACCTCATACGCCGAGCGGTCGACTTATCTGGGCTTCCTGAAAGACAATGGGATCAACCTGGTCGTCGCCGGTGGGCAGCGGGATAACCTTCTGTCGCAAGAGGATTACGTCGGCATGTTCCAGCGCTCGAAGATGACGATCAATTTTTCCAGGCGTCCCATCCGCGACGACATCCACGAGCTGAAAAGCCGCGTGACCGAAGCGATGCAGTGCGGGACGCTTTTGCTCGAGAGCGAAAACGCCTCCATCAGCCAACTGTACGACCCGATGGTCGACTACGTGCCGTTCACCACTCCCGAAGATCTGCTGGCGAAGGTCAAACACTATTTGGCCCACGAAGACGAGCAGCGACGGATTGCCAAAGCGGGCTGGGAGAAGACGACCGAGCGATACAACAACGTCGTTTTCTGGAATCGCATTTTTCAGACGCTTGATCGCCAGGTGAAGGCAGATGCGCCCGGGCTGGCCCTGTTGAATCAGACGGCCCGGGCGGTGGGGGAATACCGGTACGATCCCTCCGGCGATGCCGCGTCCGATGCGCTCGTGCAAGCCCGATTCAATCTGGCAAAACTATGGCTAACCACACCCTCGGAAAAATTGGAGTCGCAATATCTTTGCGAACTCGGTCGGTCGCACGCCGAGCTTTTGAAAGCCCATGTCGAGCTGATTCCCGCATCGGATGCGGAGCAATCCGTGCGGAACGATGCTCTGGCAAAGCTGGCCCGCGGCGTTTCTGATCCGCAAACGCTGCGATATCTGCTGGTGGCAATGCTGTACGTGCCGTTGTACCGTTGCGCCGGCACGATTGAGTTTGCGGCGCTTCCCGTTTGGTTTCGGGAAATTTTCGTCCGCCTGGCGATGCAGTCGCCGCAGGCATGGCTGGAACCCGGCGACCCGGACGCGTACACGAATTTCACGCATCACTGGGTTGCCCAACTCGATCGACTCACCGATGCGGAATGGACCGATGCCAAAGTGCAGCGGATGGCGATTGCGTTCACCCAGGGCTCCCACTTTGCAGCGTTGAATGTCGCCAACCCGCTTGCTGCACAGGCGATTTCCGACAGGGCTCGAATCATGGAGCGCACGCTTCGTTCCGCCGGGTTTGAACTCGATCACCCCTTCGCGCCGCGCGCGGCCAAGCGCCCCAAACCACGCATCGGGTTTCTCTGCAATTTCATCGGCGGGGATTCCGAATCCGGTGCATCCTTGAAGGTGCTACAGGCTTTGGACCGCAGCCGATTTGAGATCCACCTGTTCTCCCTGGCCCGCTCGGGCCATCCCATCGAGCAGCTTGCCGCTTCTTTGGCCGATCGCCGCGATGTCTTGCAGGGAACGACTCAGGAACAGGCGCGGGTGATACGCCAGGCCGATCTGGATATCCTGCTGATCGCGGGCGACCTCACTGCTCAAAGCACATCGCTCACCTACCTGGCGGTGCATCGATTGGCTCGAGTTCAGATGGGCACTTGCCCCGGTTCAATGTCCAGCGGTTTCTCGAGCATCGATCACCTGTTGTCGACCGCGAACCTTACTGGCCCGCCCGCCGTTTCGATGAATGAAACCGCGCTGGTCGGGCCCGGCAGTCGAGCGGCATTCGGCATCGCGGCGGATGCAACGGTGTTTGCTTCCGCCGTCAAATTCACCCACATCACCCGCGAGTTGGCCGGCAGTTGGGCCCGCATAGTGGAGAAGACGCCCGATTCGCGCTTCGTTCTTTGCCTGCTGGATTTGCCTCCCGCGTCGAGTTACGCATTCGAGGCGGTGATGAAGCAGGTCTATACCACCTTTGCCCAGGCCAATGTCGCTGCAGATCGCCTTATGGTCTTCGAGCCATCTGCCGATCCTATGGAGCTGTCGCGATCTTTGCAGTTGGCGGATGTCTATCTGGAACCCTACCCTGCCTGTGGAGGAGGAGCATTGGCCGAGGCGCTGCAATTGGGGCTGCCGGCCGTGGCACCGGGTACCGCTGAAAACGCGGAATTGATCGCTCCCGATCCGGAAGCTTTTGAGAAATTAGCGGTTCGTCTCGGCATGGATCGAGACTATCGACGGGAGATCAGTCGGCGTATTACCGAGGCAACCCAACGCGGAACCACCGCCCTGGACCCGTCCGTCTTCGCTGCCGACCTGAACCGGATTCTCGAACAGCGATTGACCGATGAATTACCCAGGCCGGCCTCTGCGTTCACTGCATCAGTCCAATAAGCAGCACCGAAATCTGCGATCAACCGAGGCACCGTATGACCCAGAGAATTTCCCGCTGCCGAATTTGCGGCAATACCGATCTGACGCTCGTCGTGGACCTGGGCGTGCAGGCGTTGACCGGCATCTTCCCGCGAACGCTCGACACTCCGATCACCGCCGGGCCGTTGGAATTGGTCCGCTGCAATGTCGCAGGCCGTGCCGACCGTTGCGGGCTGGTCCAGCTTCGTCACTCTTATGACCTCAGTGAGATGTACGGCGAGAATTATGGCTACCGTTCCTCGCTGAACCGCTCGATGGTGAATCATCTTCGGGCCAAAGTCGCCGGCTTACTCGATCTGGCTCCGGTCAACGCTTCGGATCTCGTTCTGGATATCGGCAGCAACGACGGCACGACCCTTTCCTTCTATCCCGCCGGCAGCGCCACGCTGGTCGGCATGGACCCCACCGCCGCCAAATTTCGGAGCTATTACCGGGCCGATATCAACGTCATCGCCGATTTTTTCTCCGCCGATGCCCTGCAAAAACAGTTCGGCGACCGCAAGGCGAAAATCGTCACCTCGATTGCCATGTTCTACGATCTGGAAGATCCCCAGGCCTTCGTGCGGCAGGTCAGTTCCATCCTCGATCCGACGGCGGGCGTGTGGCACTTCGAGCAAAGCTATCTGCCCTCCATGCTCAAGACCACTTCCTATGACACCATCTGCCATGAACACGTTGAATACTATTCCCTTCGCCAGATTCAATGGCTGACCGGTCGGGCCGACCTCAAAATCATCGACGTCGAACTGAATGACGTGAACGGGGGCAGCTTTGCCATCACCGTCGCCCGCAATTCGACGGCTTATAAGCCGCACGATCGGGTGAAGAATCTGATCGCGGCCGAGGAGTCGTTGAAGCTGCTGGAGGCCGTCCCGTATGAAGCCTTCGCCGCGCGCATCACGCAGCGTCGGGATCGCCTCATCGAATTGCTCCATCAACTAAAAGCTGACGGCAAGCGCGTGGTGGGCTACGGCGCATCGACCAAAGGGAATGTCATTCTGCAATACTGCGGCCTCACCGGGCAAGACATCCCCGAGATTGCCGAGGTGAACGCGGATAAATTCGGTTGCTTCACGCCGGGCACGAAGCTCCCGATCGTCTCCGAAACGCAGGCGAAAGCCGGCAAGCCCGATTATTTCTTGGTGCTGCCGTGGCATTTCCGCGACAATCTCGTGAAGCGCGAAGAGGCGTATCTGGCCTCCGGGGGCAAAATGATTTTCCCGTTGCCGGAGATCGAAATTGTTTCCGGTCCCCAACAGTGACGGGGCCTTCACCATCGGTCCCGCAACCGGCAACCCCATGAGGCGTGCGATCATCTTCGGCAGCGGTGGGCAGGATGGAAGCTACCTCTTAGAGCGGTTGGCGACCGGTGAGAACATCGTCGTGGGAATCGCTCGAACCACCCTGCATACCTTCGGAAAGTTGGAAGACCTTCCCGGCTCGGTGGATCTTCTCGATCCGATTCAAGTGATGCGCCTCATCGAATTGGTGAGCCCCGATGAGATTTATTACCTGGCCGCGTTCCATCATTCCGCGGAAGACAAGACCGCGATCGGCGGGGCCGATCTGTTTCGTCGAAGTTACGAAACGCACGTTCTGGGTTTGATTCATGTGCTCGAGGCGATGCGGACCACGGCAAAGGGGGCGCGACTATTTTACGCCGCGTCCTCGCATGTCTTCGGCGATGCCCATGTCACTCCCCAAAACGAGCAGACTCCCCTGCAACCGCGCTGCGTGTATGGGATCACCAAGGTCAGCGGGATTCACGCCTGCCGCTTCTATCGGCGAACCCATGGCGTGAAAGCGTCGGTCGGCATCCTCTACAACCATGAATCACCGCGAAGGCGCGCCGATTTCTTCTCGCAGAAAATCGTTCGGGCGGCGGTGGCGATCCAACGGAAAACGCAGTCCACCTTAATCGTCGGGAATCTCTCCGCGCGGGTCGACTGGGGCTACGCACCCGACTACGTCGATGCGATGATGCGCATCCTCGATCTTCCCGAGCCGACCGATTTTGTCGTCGCCACCGGGCAACTTCACACGGTTCGGGATTTTATCGAAATCGCTTTCAGAACCATGGGCCTCGATTGGCGGAGTCATGTCGAAGAAAGTGCGGGCCTGATCGCCAAGGCCCATGCGATGGCCCTGACCGGCAATGCCTCCGCACTCCGTTCGGCAACCGACTGGAAACCGTCGGTGAATTTTGCGGAAATGGTGGCTCTGCTCGTGCAGGCGGAATCACAGCGCATCGGCAACCTCTCGTCATCTGATTTTCCGGTCCCCTCCCCCCATGTACCCATGGGGGGAGGGTTAGGGTGAGGGGTCTTTTCTTCCCGGCGGAGGCGCGTGAAATTTTTTGATACCGATGAAGAAAAAGACAAGACCCCTCACCCTAACCCTCCCCCCGGAGTACCGGGGGAAGGAACAAGAAAGTAGAATGCGACGGCGATACGGGCTAGATGCCTCGCCCACCGCTGATTGTGGTACGCTAAGGAACGGGTCGCAAATAACTTCCCGGTTTTCAACGGTGCGGGGTGCCACAGGTCGCGGTACTCCGAGACCTGTGGCACCCGAACCTCATGCGGA
>JANXVV010000218.1 GCA_025351525.1 Humisphaera sp.
TTCTTTCCTGCTTGGATGCTTTGAACAAGGTGGCATGGGCGTCTCGCCCATGCATTTCTTCGGCCAAAAAGCATGGGCGAGACGCCCATGCCACCAGTTTTTCAAAAGACCCACTTTTTAAACCTTCACGATTTTTCCGGGCAAGCCCGGGGCTGTCTGAAGTCGATCCAGCAATCGATCCATCCACTCGCGGGGGATTTTTTTCCCGTTGGCGATACCGAGGTTGATGTCTTTTTTGTTGCTCCCGTGGAAATCGCTGCCACCGGTTTTCAGGAGATTATAGCGATCCGCCAGCCGGGAGCATTTTTCGATCCACGCCGCATCATGGTCGCTGTGAATGACTTCGATCCCGGCCAATCCGAGATCGACCAGATCTTTCACGACGCGGTCGAGCTCGCCGTCGTTTTGGGTGCGAAGTTGGAAGGGATGGGCGAGAACCGCCAGGCCACCGGATTGACGGATCAGATCGAAGGCACGCTGCGGGGCCAGCCGTTCTTTGTCGAAGTAGGCCAGCCCACCCTGCCCGAGATATTTATCGAAAGCGAGCTTGATCGAACTGACGTATCCCTTGCGAAGCAGAATGGCGGCGATGTGCGGTCGCCCCATCACGCCACCGGCGGCTTGCAGTTCCAATTCCCGCATGGAGATCGTCACGCCGAGTTCATTGAGTTTCGCGATGATCTGCGGGTTGCGGTTGTCGCGCGCATCGATCAATCCCCGCGTCAGATCGTGCAGCACGGGGCTGTGCGGGTCGATGCCGTAACCCAGGATATGGAGCGTTCCCGGGTGGGGAAAGGTGGCACTGATTTCGATGCCGGGAAGAAAATCGATGCCGAGTTTGGCGGCTTCAGCAGATGCGACCGCGATGCCGGCGATGGTGTCGTGATCGGTCAGGGAGAGGCCGGTGAGATGGTTGGCTTTGGCGAGGCGCACCACGTCTTCGGGCGGCAGGGTGCCGTCGGATGCGGTGGAGTGACAATGGAGATCGACAAAATTCATGAGTATTATGAGAGCCTCTGTCGTGTCGCGTAATGCATTCGTTTTTTTTTAGCGGCTGTGCCGAAGGCACGCGTTTGAGTTCGAGGAAAAAAACGCGTGCCTTCGGCACAGCCGCTAAAAAATCTCGGAATCGCACCGATCAATTTCTCAGATATCCGCTTCGTTCCAAATAAGACACAATTTGTTCTGCCGCCGCTCCGGGATCGCACGTTTCCGTGTCGATCAAAATCTCCGGTGTCGTGGGCGCTTCGTAGGGATCGTCGATCCCCGTAAAACCTTTGATCTGTCCTGACAACGCCTTTTTGTAGAGTCCCTTCGGGTCGCGCTTCGCCGCCTCTTCAATCGAGACCTTGACGTAGACTTCGATGAATTCGCCGGGTTGCAGACCAGCCCGCACCGCATCGCGATCCTTCCGGTAAGGGCTGACGAAACTCGCCAGCACGATCGATCCGGCATCGGTGAACAATCTGGCGACTTCACCAATGCGGCGAATATTTTCGGCCCGGTCCTCGGCGCTAAAACCGAGATTCTTGTTCAGGCCCATGCGGATATTGTCGCCATCCAATCGGTAGGCGTGCTTCTTTCGTTCGATCAACCGCTGCTCGACGAGGCAGGCAATGGTGCTTTTACCGCTGGCGGATAAGCCGGTGAACCAGACGGTGACGCCTTTCTGGCCGAGAAGTTGCTCGCGGTCGGCGCGGGTGACGGTGCCGGAGTGCCAGGTTAAATTTGAAAAAGTCGGTTGCGTCATTTTACAGCTACGATCATTTCCGTCCCCAATCGACCGCAGATTTTAAATCATCATCTGCAATGAACACACCTTTCTACGCGTAGTGCCGACGTTCTTCACGTATTCCCGCAAGCAACGCTGTTTCCACGTCATCGCCCTCAAGTGCTGTTGCGACACAAGTGGCAATTTCCTCGGCAATTGACCGACTATGCTCGCGGGCACGGTCTTCGACTTGGGTATAAAGATCGTCGGGCAAATTAATGTTCTGGAGTTGTCGCATGTTTACTCCTCTTCAAACAAAGGAGTGCTCAAATACCGCTCACCGAAACTGCACATGATCGTGACGATGACCTTCCCCTTGTTCTCCGGCCGCGCCGCGACTTTCGCCGCCGCCGCCATGTTTCCACCGCTGCTGATTCCGCCGAAGATGCCTTCTTCCTTGGCCAGTCGGCGAGCCCACTCGAAGGATTCTTCATCGGTGATTTGAATCACTTCGTCGACGATCGACAGGTTCAGGTTGCCTGGAACAAAGCCCGCGCCGATCCCCTGGATTTTATGCCGGCCGGGTTTGAGCGTCTCGTGCCGCATCGTCTGCGTGATCACCGCCGACGTCACCGGTTCCACCGCGATGGCCTTGAAACTGGGTCGGCGCGGTTTGATGACCTCCGCCACGCCGGTGATGGTGCCGCCGGTGCCGACGCCGGCGACGATGAAGTCGACGTTGCCATTCGTGTCGGCCCAGATTTCCTCCGCCGTCGTCTCTCGATGGATTTTAGGGTTGGCGGGATTATCGAACTGCATCGGCATGAAGCTTTTTGGATGTTCTTTCAGAATCAACTCGGCCTTGTTGATCGAGCCGCGCATTCCCTCGGCGGCGGGGGTCAGCACGACCTGCGCGCCCAAAGCCTTGAGCAGTCGTCGTCGCTCGACGCTCATCGATTCGGGCATCGTCAGAATGAGCTTATAACCCCTGGCGGCACAGACGTAGGCAAGTGCGATGCCGGTGTTGCCGCTGGTCGGTTCGACGATGACCGTGTCGGCGTCGATCTTGCCGGCCCGCTCACCGGCGTCGATCATCGCGACACCGATGCGGTCTTTCACGCTGCCGAGCGGATTGAAAAATTCGCACTTGGCCAGCACCGTGGCGTGGTCTTTCGGCACGAGGCGGTTGATCCGGATCAGGGGTGTGCCACCCATGGTTTCGGTGATGTCGTTGTAAATGCGGCCTTCGGGTTTTCTCGGCATCGTGTCACCTTATGTATTCTTCAGAGTCCACCGAATTAATCGTTTTCATTGAAACAACCAACTCGACATCAATCAATTCAAGTTCGCCGCTGGGATGCAAAAACCAGACGCCTAAAGCATGCTTCCCCACAGCAATAAAGTCTGGTTGCAAAACTTTGAGTTCCCTTCCGTCGACCAACCACATGACAAAAGGCTCGAACGGGCGAGCGTATGCGAACTGGCCAACCTGATTTGAATTCATCGATCTGCTCCACTCATCACTGTCGCAGTGGTCGAAATGAGCGATGCTTCAGTCACCGCCGTTGGTGGGAACCAGACTGCCGTCTCCCGGCCAGTCACAATCAGCACTCGACTGTTGTTCTGCGCCATGGCCAGATGTTGTGGTTCAATCACGTCGAACGCACGACCGTCGTTTAGAATGATGCGGAACGGCCTGAAAGGATCGGCCAGCCGAAGTTTTCTGATGATTTCAACGTCCATGTGGCACCACGGTTTCCCCCGGCGTGCCGGGGGCTAAATAGGGTTGGAAAGGTTATTCGCATTTGGGGACGGGGGGCATGGCGGCGTTTTCGCCTTTTTCGATCGGGGCGCCGACCAGGTTGCCCCATTCGGTCCAGGAACCGTCGTAGTTCTTCACGTTGTTGACGCCGAGCAGATATTTAAGGACAAACCACGTGTGACTGCTCCGCTCGCCGATACGGCAATAGGCGACGGTCGGTTTGGTGAAGTCGACCTCGGCGTCGGCGTAAAGAGTGCGGAGGTCGGCGGCGGTTTTGAAGGTGCCGTCTTCGTTGGCGGTTTTGGCCCAGGGGATGCTTTTGGCGCCGGGGATATGTCCGCCTCGCTGCGCGGTTTCGGACATGCCGGGAGGGGCGATCACCTTGCCGGTGAATTCATCGGGCGATCGCACATCCACCAGATTGATCTTCTTCTGACCAAGCGTTTCGAGGATGTCATTGCGATACGCCCGCACCGATTCATCGCTGGTGGGAATGGGATATTGGCTGCGCTTCACCGTCGGCGGCTCCAAGCCGAGTTCTCGCTTTTCAAGTTCCCATTTTTTGCGCCCGCCGTTCATCAATTTGCAGTCTTGATGGCCGTGATATTTGAACTGCCAGAATGCCCACGCGGCGAACCAGTTGTTCATGTCGCCATAGAAAACCACCGTGTCGTCTGCGCTGATTCCGCTGCGGCGGCAAAGCTCTGCGAAAGTCCGTGGGTCGATCAGATCACGCAGGGTGGTGTCGCACAGATCGGTGTTCCAGTTCCAACCGATCGAACCCTTGATATGCCCCAGTTCATATCCCTTAACCGGTTCCACATCGACTTCAACGAGCTTTACCTTCGGGTCGTTCAAATGTCCCGCAACCCATTCCGTGGTGACGAGCGCTTCGGGATGTGCATAGGCGTTGTTGTTGTTCATGTCTGCCTCGTAATCTCTTCCTGACTGAATTGTTCGGTCGTCTCGTTCAAAAGCCAACTGGTCATGTCCGCCGGTTCGCCTTTCAAGATCGAGACGATCGCATAACTATAGTACGGCCACGCATGGTGGCGATCGTATTCGCTGGGCTTTGCCGGGCAATCCGGATGGCTGTGATAAAAACCCAACACCAATTTACCTGCGGCCCCGGCCTCTTTTTCCACCTGAATGTATTCCAGCGGATCGAGCCGAAACCGGTGATACTGCTCTTCCTTCTCGAACGAATTCGTCAACGGCTTCAATCGCTCGACCACCCGACGAACCGACCCATCCGCCTGCGGCACATCCAGCCCGATCATCGCGCCACAACACTCGCCTGGATAGGCGCGCACGCCTTCCTGTTCGATTTGGCCGTAGAGTGGTGAGGACAGGATTAGCATTGAAAGCTTTCGGATTAGTTGCCAGTTGCCAGTTGCCAGTTGCCAGTTGCCAGTTGCCAGTTGCCAGAAAAGGCAAACTTGTCTTCTCCTTCTGGCAACGGGCAACTAATGACTGGCAACTTTTTCACTCACGGCCAATTCTCCGCCTCACTCTGCAAATCCTGCCAGAAACTTTCCGACAGATATTTGGCGGCGGAGTCGCAGAAGATAGTGACGACCACTCCCTCTTTTAATCTTGCCGCGATCTTGAACGCGGCCACCAGATTCGCGCCGGATGAAACACCGACCAGATATCCCTCTTCCCGCGCCAATCGCAGCACCATCTGCTGCGCGTCCTCGGTCGCGATTTCAATCTGTTCATCCGCAATCGACGCATCGTAAATGCCTGGCCGAATCGCGGTCTCCATGTGTTTGAGACCTTCCAATCCATGCAGCGGGCCATCGGGCTGCATCGTGGCACAATGAATCGCCGGATTGTATTCCTTCAGGCGGCGGGTCACGCCCATGAAGGTGCCGCTGGTCCCCAGGCCGGCGACGAAATGCGTCACCTGCCCACCGGTCTGCCGCCAGATTTCCGGGGCGGTCGTCTCGTAATGGGCCTGCCAGTTGGCGTCGTTGTTGTATTGATCTGGGTAGTAATATCGATCCGGGTCATCATCGACCATCGCGCGGACGACTTTCTGTGCGACGTCGGTTCCGCCGGTCGGATCGGTCAGAATCAACTCCGCCCCATAGGCCTGCAAACTCTGCTTGCGCTCGATGCTGGCGTTTTGCGGGAGGGCCAGCTTCACTTTGTAACCGCGTTCCGCCGCGATCATGGCGTAGGCGATGCCGGTATTACCGCTGGTGGCGTCGATGATTATTTTGTCCTTCGTCAGCAACCCGCTGCGCTCACCCTCCAGAATCATATTGAGTGCGGCCCGATCCTTTACGCTCCCCCCCGGGTTGTACCACTCAGCCTTGGCAAACACCTGCACCGGCGATACCGATTCGGCCAAACGCTTGAATGAGAGCAATGGCGTGTTGCCGATCAGATCGAGGATCGACCTTGCCTGGATCGCTCGGGTGGCCGGGCCTATACGCATGATGGGTTCAGTCGATGGTTTCACGGGATGGAGCATACAGGGGTTTGCCCCGATTCGCATCCGTGAGAGCCTGGGAACTTTGAGCGGCCGCGCC
>JANXVV010000288.1 GCA_025351525.1 Humisphaera sp.
CTTTTCTTCGGGAAAAAGCATGGGCGAAACGCCCGTGCCACCTGAATTTTTAGACGTATCCACCGCGCGTGGCCACAATGCCCCAGCCGGGGGAAGCATCTGTTCCATCTTTCGCCATTGAAGGGGAAGTAGCCGAAACACACCTGATCGGCGAAGCAGCGCATACAGCCCGATTTTCTGCATCAGGCGCGCGGGCAATAGCATCCACTTCAGACGCGTCGGGTGCGTGAAAATATGAAAGAACATCCACCGCATCAGACCGCTCTGAATCGAGTGATTTTCACTCGCCGACAATTTGGCGCGGGTCTCTTCGATGAGTTCGTGGTAAACCACCCCACTCGGGCAGGCGGTTTCGCAGGCTCGGCAATCAAGGCAGAGATCGAGATGTTCACGCACGCTCGGAGTCGCGTCGATCGCGCCTTCAGACAATCCGCGCATCAGTTGGATACGGCCACGCGGCGAATCAGCTTCGTTGCCGGTGATCGTGTAGGTCGGGCAAGCCGGGAGGCATAAGCCGCAATGCACACAGGACAACGCGCGATCATAAGTGCGCGGATCCAGTTGGATCGCGGGGGAATTCGGTAGAACCGAGAGTGACTTGGGTGGCTTCATCGACTGTCGAGGATTGTACAACTCTTTTTCCGTAAGGTGTCTAAATCGATCGAAACCAAGACCGACCTTCGCTGTTCATCGTGGCACGGGCTTCCAGGCCGTGTTGATGGGCATGTACGTAAAAGAGCTTGATTTATGAAGTTTTCATCTCCAAAATCGTCAGTACGGGCTGGAAGCCCGTTCCACCGCCGAGACTTCAAACTTGGAAGCACAAAGACGTTTTAGACGCACTTCGGGAGCAAAGACATCCGATTATATCTTCGGTCGTACTTTAAGTTTCGCAAGTCCGCCATCGACACCGATGGTTTGCCCGGTGACCCAACTGCTGCCGACACCGAGAAGCCATTCGGCGGCAATCGCGATGTCGTCCGGGGTGCCGATCCTTCCCAGCGGGTGCATCGCGACCGACGCGCGCATCGAAGTCTCATTGCCGGTGATCCGCGCGGCCAGCGGAGTGTCGACCAATCCCGGGGCGACGGCATTTACGCGAATGCCCTGCGGCGCATACGTGGCCGCCGCTGAGCGAGCCAGACCCGCCACGCCCGCCTTCGCCGCCGCGACGGCATCGTGGCTGGGCATCCCCACTTCCCCGGCGGCGGAAGCGAACAAAACGATCGACCCGCCGTTCTCCCGCATGACCGTAGCCGCGCCGCGAACGACGGCAAACGCGGAGGTGAGATTCTTCAGAAGGGTGTCATCCCACTCCTCGCGGCTGGTTAAATGGGCCGGTTTGAGCAGGATCGAACCCACGCAATTGGCCGCCCCATCCACCTGGCCGCCCCACTCTTTCGCCTTTGCAAAACACTGTTCAACCTGCTCGAAATTCGTCGCATCGGTCACGATGGGCAGCCCGCTTAGTTCCGTTGCGAGCGGTTCGAGGCGAGCCGCGTCAGGCCCGGCCAGCACGAGGCGAGCGCCGGTTCGCGCCAGTCGCCGTGCCAGACAGGATCCAATCCCGCCGTAGGCACCGAAAATGACGATTACTTCTTTGCGCGTTTCGGCGGATTTTTTTTGGGTCATACGGTCTCCTTTTCGACTGAATGGCATGGAAAAAAGTTGAGTGTTTTTGCGTGGCGTGGGCGTCTCGCTCGTGCGTTTTCCGGCCAAAAAGCACGGGCGGGACGCCCATGCCACCTCTTTCAAACATTCCAACGCTATGTTTTTGCTGAGAATCGCAGTACTTTAGGACAGTCACCCCTTGGATTTCCAGCGGGTTGGAATGAGGTTATTTTTAGTCTTGCACCTGTATGACTTTACCTTTGACACTCACCGTTACCGCACTGGCCGGGAAACCGTACATCGCCTTTGTGAAAAAGCATTTGAAGCAGGCCGGTGCGGGGCTGCACGCTCCTTTGCAGGAACTGACGGTGGTTTTTGTCGGGGATCGCCGCATGAGTGAGTTGCACGGGCAGTTCATGAATTTGCCGACGCCGACGGATGTGCTGACGTTTCCCATCGATGAAGATTCGCGCGGGCGGCCCATTACCGGCGAGGTGTATGTCTGCATCCCCGAGGCTCGCCGGCAGGCACGGATTCGCAGGGTTCCCGTCGAGCACGAAGTGCTTCTTTACAGCCTGCACGGCTTGTTGCACTTGTGCGGTTTCGACGATAAAACCGACACGGAGTATCGCAGAATGCACCGAAAAGAAGATCAAATCCTGACGCAATTGGGAATCGGTCGGGTGTTCTCGGGCGGGACTGAGGGGAAGACTCGCCATATCGTTTCACGTGCTCATCGCGGAGATGCCGAATGAGCATTTTTCTGATCGCGGGTATTTTCGTGGCCATCATGGCGTCGTTGTTTTTTTCGACGCTCACCTACTCGCTGCGCGATTTTTCCCGGACCCGTCTGGCCGACTATCTGGAAATGCACGGTCGATCGCGCTGGCTCGATCCCACGCTCGATCATCGGCAGGATCTGACTTTCATCACCGCCGCATGGCGCCTGCTGGCCAACGTCGTCATCCTTCTCGGTATGTTGCGGCTTTTTTCGGGACTGGTGCTGTCACTTCGACTGGCCTATTTTCTGGCGACGGTCGTCACACTCATGGTCACCCTTCTCTGCTCGGTAGCGATTCCGCACGCCGCCGCCCGATACGCCGGGGCGAAGTTCATCGGCGCATTCGCGGCGTTTTTGCACCTGCTCCGCATCGGCATGTGGCCGGTGATAAAGCTCATGCACACGATCGACGGCCTGGTACGCACCGCCGCCGGGGCCGGCGCCGGAGCGGAGGCGGAGGAGATCGAGCAGGAAATTCTCTCCGTGGTCGAGGACGGTGAAAAAGAAGGCGTCGTCGACGAGGAGGAGCGGGAGATGATCGAATCGGTCATCGAATTCCGCGATACGCAGGTCGGGCAGATCATGAGCGCGCGCCCGGAAATCGTCGGGCTCGAGCTGAAATCATCGCTCAACGAAGTGAAGCAAACCCTCGAAGAAAGCGGTCATTCGCGCATTCCGGTTTACGATGGCACGCTCGATCACATCGTCGGCATTCTGTACGCCCGCGATCTGCTGAAGCATCTGGGTTTGCCTTCCGACCGCTTCGATATCCGCTCGGCGATTCGACCGGCGATTTACGTGCCGGAAACCAAACCGCTGCGCGATCTGCTGAATGATTTTCGGCTGCAGAAAGTCCACATCGCCATCGTTCTGGACGAGTACGGCGGCACCGCCGGTTTGGTCACGATCGAAGACATTCTCGAAGAGCTCGTCGGCGACATCAGCGATGAACACGAGCCCGCCGAGCCCGCCATGCTGCGAAAGATCGATGACTACACCTGGGATGTAGATGCCCGGATCTATCTCGATGAATTGAATCGGCAGGTCGGGCTTTCCATTTCGGAAGACGAAGGTTACGACACGCTGGGCGGATTTATTTCGACCACCTTGGGCCGTATTCCCGCCGTGGGAACTTTGTTCGAGCATGAGAACGTGAAATACACGATCGTCAGTGCCGAACCGCAGAAGGTGAATCGCGTGAAGGTTGAACTCTCCCCCTCTACTGTCGGAAGCCCCGTTCCATCGTAAACGACATGGTGCTGACGTCACGCCGGGATCGGAGCCGCAGGCGACGACCCGGATTCCGCAACAACCTTTTGATCGCTGATCCGTTCAACCCGGAAAATTCATGTCCACCACGAAATCACGAAAACACGAAGGAATAAAAAGGGTTGCAGATCGGCAATCCGCGCAATACGCGTTCGGACTGGTCGTGGCACGGGCTTCCAGCCCGTGTTGGCGGTCCAAGAGTTGAAAATCGCTTAGATCAGGTTCCTATACGCACAGGCCCGTCATCACGGGCTGGAAGCCCGTGCCACAATCATCTCAAAACGGCATCACGATCCCCGTCAGATGGAATCGCAGAATTGCCAATGCCATCTTTGCACTACGGTCGCGCACAAACTCCCGATCGCCGGAAAATCTAAATGTACGGCCATGAGTTCCAACGGACGAAGCATTATGCGGATCCTTAAAAGCAATTCCGATGCAAACCATTCCCACCGGCTTTTCAGGAGTACCGCCATCCGGTCCGGCGACACCCGAAATGGACATCGCCACATCAGCCTGCGCAAGACGCATCGCGCCTTTGGCCATGGCTCGCACAACCGCACTCGAAACTGCGCCGTGTCCCTTGAGCATATCTTCCGGCACCCCGAGTTGTTGAGTTTTCGCCTCATTGGAATACGTCACCCACCCATGCGTGAAATACTCGCTCGACCCGGCCACATCCGTGAGATATTTCGCCAGCAATCCCCCCGTACAAGATTCCGCCGTCGCCACCTTTTTCCCCGATGCCTTCAACAAGCCCGCGACAATCGACGGCAGCGTCTCCTCGTCCTGGCCGTAAATTAGATGCCCCAGTTTTTCCCGGCAGGTGGCGGTCGTCCGCTCCATCTCAGCGACGGCTTTTTCGGGCGACTCAAAATAGGAATTGACGCGAAGAGACACCACTCCGCCGGCGACGGTCGTGCCGACCGAAGGGTTGCGCCCGCGCTGCATCACATCCCCCAGCATTTCGGCGATGTTGCTTTCCCCAAGCCCGAAGGTGTGAAGCGTCGTCGACACGATTGCCGCCCCACCGCCGGCCTCGCGAAGTGCCGGAAGGATGTCGCGAGAGAACATCGCCTTCATCTCCTTCGGCACGCCAGGCACCACGAAAATACGGCAATCGCCGAACATCGCCGCAATGCCGGGAGCGGTGCCGCAGGTGTTTTCGATCATCGTCGTGCCGCGCGGGCGCATCGCCTGAATCCTGTTGCTGCCGGCCATTTCCCGCTTGAGATTGACGAAGAACGCGGTGAGTGTTTTCAGCGAGGCATCGTCCGTTTCCAACGGCAT
The DNA here is from genome assembly GCA_025351525.1 of Humisphaera sp. Taxonomy (GTDB): domain Bacteria; phylum Planctomycetota; class Phycisphaerae; order Tepidisphaerales; family Tepidisphaeraceae; genus JANXVV01. The sequence continues at coordinate 4,952 of JANXVV010000288.1, forward strand.
TCCCAACACACCGGCCAGCGCCTGACGGGTGAGATCGTCCTCCGTCGGCCCGAGCCCGCCGGAGATAATTAACACGTCACAGTTGACGGTCGCCGACCGGATTGCGCGCTCGATGGACGGTTGATCGTCGGGCACCGTGGCGTGGGCGGCGATGCGAACGCCGATCGTCGCCAGTTCCCGGCTGAGCCACGCGGAGTTCGTATCAACGGTCTGACCGAGAACCAGTTCATCGCCGATGGAGAGAATGATTGCGGACGTCATGCGAGCATCATAGCCGGAAGTGGGAATCGTTATTAGCAGTGGGACGGTTTTGTGCGGGACACATCAAAACGAACGGCAAGACACGGAGAAAAACCAAGCCATATTTTTTTGTTGTTTTCCTTGGCGTCTTGGCGTTCCATTTTCGGCACGATCGATCGAATCACGGCTCGCGTAAAGGAGGAAGAGTTTCCGACAGACGGCTGACCACCGCCATCAATCGGCGCTGTTGTGCGGGCAGGATGTTCGCCCCACCGTATCGGACGCGGTAGAAAATCCGGGTGAGGCGTTCGATCTTGTCATAGGCATCTGTAGGTAGATAGGTCAGCGTCTGCATGAATTCGCGCGGGGTGAGATGCCGGGGACGATAGATCCGCCTTCGTCCGAGCACTTCCACCATCTCTTCATAGAAACCCAGTTGCTTCGCCAGACGAATTTGTTCAGTCATCGGCAGTGCGTTCAAACCGATCTTACTGGCACGGCGGCGAATGCGATATCGCCCGAGGATATACCAGGCAATGATCCCGAACATGATCAAAAGCA
>JANXVV010000301.1 GCA_025351525.1 Humisphaera sp.
GGCACGCGTTTTTCTGTCGCACAAAAAAACGCGTGCCTTCGGCACAGCCGCTAAAAGAAGACCAGCTACTTGATCTGAGCGTAGGTCGTATCGAGTTGCTTGGCACCGTTCACTATGCCGCTCACCTCCCTCGGCCACAATTCCACCTCATAGCGCTTCAACACCCCGCTCCTTCCAAGCAACGTCGGCAGGCTTGTACACGTTCCCCGAATGCCGTATTCGCCACTGAGTTGCGTCGATACCGGAAGAATCTGCGGCTGATTCAATGCGATGACGTGAATCACTTCCGCGATCGTCAACCCCACCGCCCAGCCCGCGCCGCCTTTGAGTTTGATGCACTCGGCACCGCTGGTTTTGGTGCGCTCGAAAACCTTGGTCTGCACGTTCGAGCCGAAGTCCGGCAGCTTGATGAGGGACACGCCGGCGGCGGTGGCGCTGGACCAGATGGGGACCATGCTGTCGCCGTGCTCACCGAGGATGAGGGCGGCGATCTGGCTTGGGGGAAGGCCGGTTTCCAGGGCGATCAGGGAACGGAAGCGGGCGGTGTCGAGTTGGGTGCCGAGTCCGATCACCTTGGACGGGTTCCATTTCAGGAAGTCGATCGCCAGCCGGGTCAGTACGTCGACGGGGTTGGAGACGATGAAGAGGATCGCGTCTTTTTTCAGGCCCGCGCCCTTGAGCGATTCGAGAATCTGTCGGAAGAGCGTGACGTTGCGGTTGATGAGATCGAGCCGGCTTTCATCCGGTTTGCGGCGAAGGCCGGCGGTGATGCAGATCAGATCCGCATCGGCGCATTTGTCATAGCCGCCGGCGTAAATCTTTTGATCGCCGGAAACGCTGGTGCCGTGGAGTAGGTCGAGCGCTTCGCCCTGGGCCATTTGCTCATTGGCGTCGAGGAGGTGAATCTCGCTGACCAGCCCGGCGCATTGAAGCGCGAACGCGGCGTTGGAACCGACCCTGCCGCCGCCACCGATGATGCTGACTTTCATGATTGATCTCTCAAAACGGATTTACCACGAAGGCACGAAAACACGAAGGAATTTCAGTTCAGAAAAAAATAGAAATTGTCTTCTTCGTGTTTTCGTGCCTTCGTGGTGAAAAGGATTTATCCGGCAGTTGCCATGATCTGATCGGTGATGGTCTGCACCAGTTGCTCCACATCCGCATCGCTGTACTGCGCGGGGGCGAGGGAGGAAATCGCCCGCTCGATCGCCGAAGGTTGCGGGACGGGGCAGGTGCCGCCGTTGCTGCTCATGCGGCCTTTGCTGCCGATGTCGCCGCTGACGCGCGACATGTAATCGCTCGTGGAACAGGCGACCTGGCCTTTCTTCGCATCTGCCATGCGGGGGTCGCCGAAACCGAAGCGCTCCTTCAGTTTGACCAGCTCGACCATCTCTTCGCCGTTGAGCGTGTTGACGGAACCGAGTTGCTTGGTGAGCAGCAGAATGCGGGCGTAGGCGTCGACGATTTCGAGCTGGTAGTAGGCGTATTCCATGTCCTTGTGAAAACAGACTACGCCGTGATTGCCCATGAGGATGGTGTTGCTGTCCATGACGTAGGGCAGGATCGATTCGCCCAGCCGTTTGTCGCCGGGCGTGACGTACTTGGCGGTTTTCACCGGGCCCAGAAAGACCTCGGCTTCCGGGTGGATGCACGTCGGCAGTTCGACGCCCGCGATGGCGAACGCGGTGGCATGCGGGGGATGGCTGTGGATGACGGCGTTCACATCAGGCCGGGCCTTGTAAATCGCGGCGTGCATCAGGAACTCGCTCGTCCGCTTCATCTTCCCGGCGAGCTGTTTGCCCTCGCCGTCGACGGTGCAGATTTGATCGGGCTTCAGGTCGCCCTTGCTGATGCCGGTCGGCGTGCAGAGAAATCTGTTTTCACCGATGCGGTAGGAGTGGTTGCCCTCGTTCCCGGCGCAGAATCCCTTGATCCAGATGCGTCGCCCGATGGAGCACATCTGCTCTTTCATCTGGAATTCGCTGATGCGGGGGGAGGAGGTGGGGCTGGGTTTGGTGTAGGCCATGGGGAAACGTAAAACGTAAAACGTAAAACGTAAAAAGAAAATACAAGATACACCACCCCGTCTTCTCTTTTTACGTTTTACGTTTTACGTTTTACACCTTTCATTTTTCAAGACTTACGGATACTCGATCCAAAATCGCCGCATTATACGCATCCAGCGGCACTTTTTTTTCCGGGTAGAACGGCATCGTGGCCTCGCGGCTTTCGGTGAAGGCGATCAGGTCGCCGTCGGTGGCACCGAAGTGGTCGTACACGATGAGCGATTCGGTGCTTTTTCGCGGCTGGCCGGTGAGCGAGAATCGATCCTGCACTTCGACGAGTAGAAACCGGCCACCGACGAGCGTCTCGTGCAACTGCGTCATCACGACCCGGCCAATCACTTTGCCTATCCGCATGATGACAACTCCTGCAACTGCTGCTTGAGATCATCGGTCATGGGCCGTTGCCCGGCCCGTGCGAATCGGCCCAGCAGATTCTTCACCTGCGAGAGCGTTTTATACGGATACTCGATCACCAGCACGTTGGCGGCGACCAATTGGATTCCCTGCTCGACCGATTCAAGGCAGGTGCCGAGAACGGCGCGAAGCGAAGGGCAGCGGTTGGCGAAAAGCAATGCGGCCGCGCCGGTCTGCACAAGAAAGATGCCGCCGTTGGCTTGGCCGGATTTTACTTGCGTTGCCAGATGCTTGATCGCCTTGACGATGTTTTTCGCATCGGCGGGAACATCGATCAGTGCGAGGGAAGTCTCCTTCGCCTGCGAACTGACGGCGGCTTTGGCAGCACCGCAGGGCCCGTCGCACCACCAGAGCAAAGCATTCTCGCCCGCATCTGCCATCGAACCGCTTGCCGATTTAACCGTCGCCTTCGGTGCTTCGACGTTGCTATACCCGACCGCAATTTTCTTCGCCCGGGCCCAATCCGTGGCAAGCGGAGTCAGACGCGCCCCATACGGCAGCACGATTGAACCGTTGCTGCGGTGCAGGTCTTCGAGTTGTCGGGCGGTGTAGATCATCCTGAAAAACTCGAAACCAGAAATCAGAAGCCAGAATAAAAGCCGAAATGCCAAGGAAGAAAAATCGAATGACTACTTAAAAAACTATTAGAAGATTTCTTCATTCAAGATTTTTTCAGATTTCGTTTTTCGGGTTTCGGATTTCAGAACCATCCTCGATTCCTATCACAAACCACCTCGCCGGGCTCTTGTCATTGCCGACATATTCCCGCGCGCCTTTGCCGTCGCAGTTGATGATGACCGTCTGGCCTTGGCCGGCGTTGTATTTGTCGACCGCGACAATCGGATCGGCCTCAGGCGCACGCCTCACGTTCAACGGCTGCACGATCACCAAACGCCAACCGTTCAGGGAAGCGTGCTTGATGGTTGAGGTGGCGATGCCGATGACGGTCCCTAATTGCATCTTCGTAGCATGGGCTACCAGCCCATGTTTTCTGTTTTAAAAAAAAGACATGGGCTGGTAGCCCATGCTACGGAATCAGATCATCCGGAGCGATCCCGCGATCATCACGCGGCGGAATTTGGTGAACGTCAACGGCGTCGTGATTCCTTCACCCGTGGGGGTGGCTATGCTGTAGCTGAGGAAGCCCTGGCCACCGAGACCGAGGCCGGTGGGGCTGGCACCGTTGACGACGAAAAGCGTCACGTTCGCACGCCGGCCAAACTTCGTCACCGTATCCATATTGCGGCTGTGGATGATCGCGGTGTGTCGATAATCGTGCTCGGCTTGGATCGCCAGATCGATCGCTTCATCCACATCCTTCACGCGGACGAACGGGACGAAGGGCATCATCTGCTCCTGTTGGACGAAGAGATGATCGGACTTGGTTTCACCGATGAGCAACTGCGTGGACGGCGGCACTGAAGTGCCGGCCGCCGCCGCGAGGAAGCTGGCGTCTCGGCCGACGTAGTCTTTGTTGACGTGCAGTTTCCCATCGGAGCCGGGCGTGAAGGCTTTTTTCGTCAGCGTTTCGATCTGTTGCGGGTTCAGAATGAACGCGCCGTGCTTTTCCATCTTGGCCATCAGTTTGTCGAAGACGGCTTCGACACAGAAAACCTCTTTTTCACCGATGCACAAAAGATTGTTGTCGTAGGCGGCACCCTTGACGATCGATGCGGCGGTGTTGTCCAGACAGGCGGTTTCATCCACCACCACGGGCGGGTTGCCGGGACCGGCGACGATGGCCCGCTTCTTGGCGGCGAGCGCGGCGCGGGCGACGGCGGGGCCGCCGGTCACCACAGTCAACGCAATCCCGCGATGATTGAAAATCGCCTCGGCGGTTTCGAGCGTCGGCGGGGCGATGCAGGTGAGCAGCGCGTCAATGCCGAACTTCGCGGAGATGGCCTTGTTGTATTCGCGCACGGCATGCGCCGCACAATTTACACCGCTGGGGTGCGGGTTGAAGATCACCGCGTTGCCACCGGCGATCATGCTAATGGCGTTGGCGGAGAGCGTCGGCACGCTATGGGTGACGGGAGTGATCGCCCCGATCACCCCAAACGGCGCCGCTTCATCGAGACAGATGCCGTTGCTGCCGCTGTCGCAATTCGTCTTGAGAAACTCAACCCCGGGAACCAGTTCGAGAATTTGCAGCTTCTCAATCTTGTGATCCAGCCGGCCAATCTTCGTCTCGTCCAATTCCATTTTGCCCCAGGCGGCGGCATTGTCTTTTGCGGTTTTTTTGATGAGCTTGACGATTCCGTCGCGATCCTCGAGCGTCAGCTTCATCAGCTTCGCCTGGGATTCGGTGGCGGCTTTGACGGCTTCGTCGACGCTGGCAAACACGCCGAACTGCCCGATCGGATCCTGCACGCGATGCGGGTGGGCATAGGCCTCGGCGCGTTTGGGTTCCTCAGCGGCGGCGGTCTCCCCGGCGCGGGGACCGGCGGCGGAACTGCCACGGGCATTCAACCGTTTCATCACTTCCGCGACAACATCTGCAACGAGTGTGCTATCCATGACGATCTCAAAAGAAAATGCTAAGTAGCCTCGGATGAACACGGATGAACACGGATAAAATCAAATTCAATCTCAATTGACTCGCATCGAATTTATCTGTGTTCATCCGTGTACGTCAGTGGCAAAAATCTTATCCCGCGTTGTAAAACGTCTTGCCGCCGAACGTGGCCGAGTCGACGATGCCGATGATGACGGCGTCGGCGGGGAGGTTCTTGGTCTGCTCGGTCATACGGGCACTGCTGCCTTGCACGACCAATACCAGTTGCCCTTCGCCCGCACCGACCGAATCCAGCGCCACGATGGCCCGACCGGTGTTGCCGAGCGTCGCCGGTTGGCCGGCATCGTCGTACTTCACATTCAGCGGTTCGACAACGAACAGCTTCTGGCCCAGAAGGATTTTGTCCTTCTGGCTGGCAACGACGTGACCGGCGACTCGGGCGAGGAACATGGGGGCTCCGGGGATAAAACGTAAAACGTAAAACGTAAAAAGAGGTCGCGAAACGTATTTCTTTTTACGTTTTACGTTTTACGTTTTATTTTTTTCCTCACCCCATCTTCGCCACATCGGTATGCGGCCTCGGGATGACGTGGACGCTGACGATTTCACCGACCCGGCCGCCGGCTTCGGCACCGGCATCGACGGCGGCGCGGACGGCGGCGACATCGCCCCGAACCGTGATGGCCACCAACCCACTGCCGACCTTGTGCTGGTCGACGAACGTGACGTTGGCCGCCTTGAGCGCTGCGTCCAGCGCCTCGACCGCCGCGACAATCCCTTTGGTTTCGATCATTCCGATTGCTTCACCGCTTGCCATGTGAACTCCAGTTGTCAGTTGTCAGTTGTCAGTTGTAAAAATTTCATACAACGGACCACGGACTAATTCGAATTTAGAACCGCTTGCGTCTGTCTTGCCACGACGATCTCTTCGTTCGTCGGGACGATCCATATCTCGGCACCGGATTCGACGGCGCTGATCTTGATCTCGTTGCTTCTTACCTTGTTCTTTTGCTCGTCCAATTGCAGCCCGGCGAACCGCAGATTACGGCAGATTGCGCTGCGGATCATCGCACCGTTTTCACCGATTCCGCCGGTGAACACCAGGGCGTCAATGCCGCCGAGTGCCACCAGGTAGGCACCGATATAGTGCCGCACACTGTCCACGAAAGCATCGATCGCCAACTGCGCTTTCGCATTGCCTTCGGCGGCGGCTTTTTCGATGTCGCGCATGTCGTTCGACACACCGCTGATGCCGAGCAGCCCGCCTTCTTTACCGAGCCTTTTCAAAACGTCTTCGATGCTGTAGCCATGCTTCATCAGGCGAAGCAGTGCGAAGGTGTCGAAATCACCGACGCGATTGTTCTGCGGCAAACCGGTCTGCGGAGTCAGGCCCATGCTATGGCCGATCGACTTGCCATCAAGGATCGCACACACGCTCGAACTGCCACCGAGATGGCAACTGATGAGGCGTTTTGATTTCTCACGTCCAACCAACTCGGCCATTCGCGTCGCGATAAACTGGTGCGATGCCCCGTGAAAACCATAGCGGCGGATGCCGAGTTTTTCGGTCCATTCGCCGGGGATACCGTACACTTGGCGAGCCATCGGGATGGTCTGATGGAAAGCCGTCTCGAACGCCGCGACCTGCGGGATGCCGGGAAGCTTTTTTGCGAAGGCTTTCATCGCCGCGATGTACGGCGGATTGTGAGCCGGGGCCACATCGGCGAATTGCTCCATCGTCGCGATCACTTCATCGGTGACACGCACCGCGCCGCTGATCGGCCCTCCGTGGACGGCTTTGAAACCGATCGCATCCGGCTTCTTCGCCAGTTGCGAAAGAATCACGTCGATCACGTCGGCGTGGGTGGCGTAGTCGGAACCGGGCTGCCCGATCCGCTCGTATCCGCCGCGTGCCACCTCGTCACCGTTCCGGCTCATGTCGAGGAGCTTGAACTTGAAGCTGGTGGAACCGAGGTTGGCGACGAGGATCAGCATGTCGAAAAAACTTAATCGCCCTACATAGCCCCCGGCATGCCGGGGGAAACCTTAATAAGGTCGGACATCCCTCGAACCCTTACGATTTCCCCCGGCGTGCCGGGGGCTATGTAGGGTGATGGAGACGTTTTAAGTTAGAGGCCTGCGCCATATCCCGTCAGCAGATCCGGATGCGGACGGGCGATGACGTGGGAGGCGACGAGTTCACCGACGCGTCCCGCCGCTTCGGCCCCGGCATCGACGGCGGCTTTCACGCTGCCGACATCGCCGCGCACGATCGTCGTCACAAACGCGCCGCCGATCTGAATCGTCTTGACGATCTCCACGTTGGCGGCTTTGCCCATCGCATCGGTCGCATCCACCAGGCCAACCCAGCCCTTGGTCTCGATCGATCCGATCGCCATCGCCGACTGAACCGCAGGCTTGTCGCCCGTCTTGGCGGCGGCCCTTGGCTTTGGCAACATGCCACCGAGTTCATCGTGCGGTCGGGCGATCACATGCACGCTGATGACCGTGCCGACGCGACCCGCCGCCTCGGCACCGGCATCCACCGCAGCCTTGACGGCGGCGACGTCACCCTTGACGAAAGCCGTCACCATCCCGCTGCCCGCTTTGTCCCAGCCGACCATTTCCACATTGGCCGACTTGAGCATCGCGTCAGTGCCTTCCATCAGGCAGACGAGTCCTTTGCATTCCAATAGTCCGAGCGCTTCACTTGCCATTGTAGCTCCAGTTGCCAGTTGTTAGTTGCCAGTTATTAGTTATTAGTTGTTAGTTGTTAGTTGTTAGTTGCCAGTTGCCAGTAAAATGCACATTGCCATCTTCTTCACTGGCAACTGGCAACTAACAACCGGCAACTTTTCTACTTCACCAATTCCATCCGCGTCGCCGTTTCGATATCACACGAGTTGCCTTCATCGGTATCGATGTGGACTTCGAGAACCACCTTCGGGTGGTAGCGGACTTTGACGCGGTCGAGGGTGAGGCCGCAGGGGCCTTCGATTTTGAGTTTGAGGTAGTCGCCGTCTTTGACGTTGTAGTAGGCCATGTCTTCAGTGGACATGTGGACATGACGCTCGGCTCGGATGACGCCTTTGGTCATGTTGATCGCGCCCTTGGGACCGAGCACGGTGCAGCCGGCGGTGCCCTCGTGATTGCCGCTGGTGCGGAGGGGCAGATCGACACCGAGATAGATGCCGTCGGTGTAGGACATTTCGATCTGGGTGTAATTGCGGAGGGGCCCGAGGATGCGAACGTTGGGGATGATCCGCTGCCGGGGACCGACGACGGTGACGAGTTGTTCGCTGGCGAATTCGCCCTGCTGATAGAGGTCTTTCAGCTTGGTCAGTTTTGCGCCGGGACCGAAAAGCGTTTCCAAGTCGGCCTGGGTGACGTGCATGTGCCTGGCTGAGACGTTCACCACCAGCGGATGGGGCGGGCCACCGGCACGGCGCGGTTCGACCGCCTGCCGATCCCCACCGGTTGACGGCCAAGCGGGGCTTCGCAACTTCTGCGTCAGCACCTCGCGAACCAGTTGCTCGACTTCCCGGCGATTCAATGATTGAGTAGCGGTCGCTGCCATGAAAAATTCCTTCTCACTTCAGTTTCTTTCACAAGTATGCAAAACTTTCCAATAGATGTCAAGAAGATTTCAAAATTATTCAGATTTTTGAGTAGGGTTACAGTATTGGGTCTTTTGAAAAACTGGTGGCATGGGCGTCTCGCCCATGCTTTTTGGCCAAAGGACGCCCATGCCACCCACACCGCAAAAAACCCAATCTGAATAGTTTTTGAAATCTTCTTGACATCTATTGGAAAGTTTTGCATACTTGTGAAAGAA
>JANXVV010000353.1 GCA_025351525.1 Humisphaera sp.
TGCTTTTCATCCACAGTCACCGGCGGCACATCCGCGATCGTGACTTCAATGGACCTATCGGCGGGATCGGCCAACAACTTTGCCTCGTGCAGCGCCCGCTCCACCAGCTCCGCCAGATCCATCTCCACCACCTGCGGGGGAACGGGCTGCGCGAAATCCATCAGCTCCGTGATGATCTCACTGAGACGATGGCTCTGCTCGAAAATCTGCTTGGCGGCGTGCTTTTGCTTTGGGTCCGTTAATTGCGATGCCAGCAACTGTGATCGCCCGGAAATCACCGCCAGCGGGTTGTTCATTTCGTGGGCGGCGCCCTTGGCCATCTCACCCACGCAGATGATGGTGCGGCTGCGCTGGATCTCTTCCTGCGCCGACTGCAGCCGTCGATTCGCCTCGGCCAACTGCTCGGATAGCGTGCGAGATTCTTCGCGGATTTGTGCCGTGCGCAGCGTCAATCCCCAGCCGACCGCCAGCGCCGAAAGTTCCTGCACCTGATTGGCGAGCCGCTGGGATTCACCCGCATTCGCTCCCCAGACCACCCCGCCGATACATTGCCCATCCGCTTCGAGGTTGACCCAATACCGCTGGTTGGCGGCTAGGCGCGGTGACACATTCGCGAGCAACCATTCCAATTCCGCCCCCGCCGCCAGAACCGGGCCATCGCTGCCGGGAGTGTTCGGCAGAGGCTTCGGGCATTCGATCACGGAGTGTTGAAAAACATCGCCTTGATGATCGAACAATAACACTTCCGCAAAGCCCTGGCCGGGGATGGCGGAGAACACCGCGGCGCTGGTCACATCCAGAATTTTCACGGCTGTCTGCCCGAGGGCTTTCAGCACGGCCTGCGGTTGGGCATCGGCGCGAAGCTCGCTTTGAAAATGACTGAGCGCGTCAAAATAGCGCGACCGAACCGCCAGCCGTTTGTTCTTGGCGGTCATCTGCGTGCTCATGCGGCCAAGCTCTTTGTTCGCCTGAGTAAGCGCGTGGAGATAAAGTTCGTCGGTGCTGGTCTGACCGAGGCCAAGCCCCTTGGCGCGCGGCTCGATATGGATCACCAGTTGCTGCATCACCGCATCGACGGCTTCCGTCGTCAGCCCCACCGCTTCGATCAAACCGCCCCGCGATAGATTGAAGGTGTAGTTGCCGCTGTATCCCAAATGCTGCTCGCGAACGAGCATGTCGGACAGTGTGATGAGGTTGACGAGGCGCGGGCTTTTGACATTGGCGGGGAGGGCGGAAGGCGTTTGACCATGCAGCCAGATACATTCGCGAATCGAGACCGGCAGCCCCCATCGCTCGGCCAGACGTTTGCCGACGACCATGTGATCGAGACCGATGATGCTTCGCTCGAGATCGGCGATGTTGCCCCGCAGCAGATCGGTGGCTTCGACGACGCGATCAAAACTTTTCGGCAAGGCCGCGTCGAGAGCGACTTTGCCCAAGTCGTGAAGGAGCCCGCAGACGAACGCATCGGACGGCGTGATGCCGCTGTCTTTGGCCGTGGGGCCCAGTTTTTCGGCTAATAGTTCGGCGCAGCACGCGGTGGCGACGGCGTGTTTCCAGAACTCATCGCGGTCGAAGTGGATCGCCTTTTTCCGCGCTCCCTGCCCAAGTGTCTGAAAGACCGACACCGCCAACGTCATACACCGGACGGCTTCAAACCCCAGCAGCACGACGGCCCGATCCACCGTGGTGATGTCGGACCGCGCGCCGGAATCTGCACGATGTAACAGCTGTAAAATTCGGGTGGTGAGCGCCGGGTCGCTGGAAATCAGCTCGGTGACTTCTTTGGCGGAGGTATCGTCGCTCGCGGTCGCCTCGAGCACGCGCATGGCCACCGCCGGAAGAGTCGGTAACTCTTCCAACTGTTGAAGAATTAACTCAACGCGTTTCTCTCGAAGGGGATCTGGCATGGCACTTGGAAATTATTGAATCTTCCGTTTAGCGGTGGTCCCGGAGGGACACGTTTTCTTTCTCCTTCGACGTGAAACCTCATTGGTCGAAATGTGTAGCGCCAAAAGACTTGAACTATGAAGCATCGCGGAACCGGTAAATCTCTGATTGCGAATGATCTATCGCTTCGCGTGCCGTTTCAGCAGCGTCGCGGCACTCTCCTTCTCGCTTCCGTATCACTATTTCTTTTCACCTTCTTTTTTTACGCCGGCCATGCGTGGGTGGCGTCTCTTTATCGCCTGCTGGTGGATGGATCCTGCGTGCTTCTCTGGCTCGCGGCGATGTTGGGCGTCGGCACCTGGCTCGCGCAAATCTTCAAAACACCCGATGAG
>JANXVV010000451.1 GCA_025351525.1 Humisphaera sp.
CGCCCGTCTTCGCGATATTCAAAGCTATCGCGGTTTGCGCCATCGCCGAGCCCTCCCGGTTCGCGGCCAACGCACCCGAAGCAATGCCCGCACCCGCAAGGGTCCGCGCAAAACCGTCGCCGGTAAGAAGGGCGTGAAGGAATTAGGTAAGTAGTGGAGGAAGTTGCCAGTTGTTAGTTGCCGGCAAAGGCGACGGTGACTGGATTCAACTGGCACCTGGGAACTGGCAACTTATTTTTCCTGCGGGGACGGCCGTAAGACCGAACGATCCGCGGGGCAAAGGAAAACGATCATGGCAGAACAAGGCAAGGCTTCCGGTGCCAAATCCGGCGTGAAGAAGAAGGTTCGTAAGGGTGTCACCCGTGGCGTCGCCCATATCAAGGCGACATTCAACAATACGATGGTGACCATCACCGATCCGAACGGCGAGACGATCTCCTGGGCGTCGGCCGGCACGGTCGGGTTTAAGGGTGCCCGCAAGAGCACGCCTTTCGCCGCCGGACGCGCCGCCGAAAAGGCCGGCGCGGAAGCTCGCAAGCACGGCATGGTGGAAATCGAAGTGAAAGTGAAAGGCCCCGGCGCAGGCCGTGAGCAGGCGATTCTGAATCTTCAAAACGCCGGTCTGAAGGTCACCGGAATCGAAGACGTGACCCCGCTGCCGCACAACGGCTGCCGACCCCCCAAAAAACGGCGGGTGTAAAAAAGTGAGGAAGTTGTTAGTTGCCCGTGAACGCAATAACTCTTGTATTTCACTGGCAACTAACAACTGGCAACTAACAACTATTTTGCTGCCCGACGAGACGGAAGTACAGATGGCCCCTTCGGTTGGGGCGGGAACTTTTCGTAATTCGGAGTGGCGAAGGAGAATATCATGCGAGTTCGATGGCGCGGTTTAGAACTGCCGTCGCGGGTGATCCGCGATCTGCAGCTTTCCACGGATACCTATGGCCGGTTTACCGCCGAGCCCTTTGAGCGCGGGTTTGGTACGACGGTCGGCAACAGCCTCCGCCGTATCCTGCTCAGCAGCCTCGAAGGGGCGGCCGTCACCCATATCAAACTGAAGGGTGCCGAACATGAGTTCAGCAGCCTGCAGGGTGTGATGGAAGATGTCACCGACATCATCCTGAACGTCAAGAGCCTCGTGGTGAAGCTCGATTCGGATGACACGAAGGAAGTACGCGTCGTGGCCCGCAAGGCCGGCCCGGTCACCGCCGGTATGATCGAAGGCGATCCCTCGGTCACCATCGTGAACAAGGATCACGTGATCGCCACGTTGACGGAAGATGTCACCTTCGACATGACGTTGACGATCGGCAAGGGTCGCGGTTACGTGACGGCTTCGGAAAATATCGAAGACCAGGAAGAGCAGGAGATCGGTCGCATCGCGCTCGATAGTCTGTATTCGCCGGTATCCCGCGTTCGTTACGCGACCGAAGATGCCCGCGTGGGTCAGAAGACCGACTACGATCGCCTGATTCTCGAAATCTGGACCAACGGCACCCTGACGCCGGAGATGGCGTTGGTGGAAGCCAGCAAAATTCTCCGCAAGCATCTCAATCCATTCGTCCAGTATTTTGAACTGGGCAGCGATATTGTTTCCGACGAGGCGATTGCCTCCATGCGGGATGCGCACAAGGCGCAAATGGATCCGGAACTGGAGCAGAAGCTGAATCAGACGGTCCAGGAGCTGGATCTGTCGGTTCGGGCGAATAATTGCCTTGAATCCGCGAAGATCGGTCTGGTCCGCGAGTTGGTTAAGAAAACCGATGCGGAACTGTTAAAAGTCCGCAGCTTCGGCAAGACCAGCCTGCGTGAAGTGAAGCGCAAGTTGGCGGATATGGGATTGAGTCTGGGGATGGACCTGGACAACGTCCCGTCCGCAGCTTCCATCATGCCGGATGATGACGACGATGATCTCGATGATGAAGGTGAAACCAGCGATGAAGGTGCGGAAGCGACCGATGTCGCTGAATGAATAATTTGGTCCGTTGTCAGTGGCCCGTTGTCAGTTGTTAGAGACGACGGCCTTGAGATTCTTTGCAACTTATAACGGACCACTGGCAACGGACGAGGATACAACAATGTCAAGTCACAGATTATTTGGCCGGCAATTGAGCCGCGACAGCGAACATCGCATGGCGATGCGTCGCAACCTGGTTCAGAGTCTTTTCGAGCACGGCAAGGTTCGCACAACCCTGCCCAAGGCTTTGGAAGTCAAGGCGATGGCCGAGAAGTTGATCACGCTGGCCCGCGTCAACAAGCTCAATGAGCGTCGCCGGGTGATTCAGATTCTCCAGGATCGCCGACTGGTCGATGAGAACCAGGATCCGATCGAAGAGGGGCCGACGCGCACAGTCGTCCAGAAACTCTTCAATGAGATCGGGCCTGCCTTCGTGGATCGGCAGGGCGGTTACACGCGGATCATCAAGACCTCGGAGCATCGCATCGGCGATGGTGGAGATATTGTGTCGTTGCAGTTGCTGACGGTGGATGCCACGCCGAAGGGCACCGCCCGCCGCAGCGCCGGTCTTCGCCGCAAGCGCAATGAACGCAAGCATCAGTTTGCCACGAAAGTGCTGAAGCGCTTCAAGGACAGCCAAAAGCCTGCCGAGGCCGCCAAAGCCCCGGAAAGCGCTCCTGAGTAGCAGCGATCTGCATAATTAGCTTCTGCAATATGAAGAGCGGGCCGACTGTTACAGTCGGCCCGCTTTAATTATTATGTGTGAAGAAATGATTTAGTTGCAGAAATGTTCGGCTTTCGGATACGATCTACGTCAATACCCGGTTGCAGGATAAAAATCCCGCATCAAAATTTGCCTTTCCCGTTGAAGTCAACTTTTCTGCAGTTCGAGCGTTAGTATCGTTAAGGGATCGTCAACGCCGTTTAATCCGAAAAGAACGCGAATATATGTTCGATGCCTCGATGCTTCTCGTTGTTGCCTACGTGGCGGTGTTGCTGTTGATCGCCAGCTATGGTTTTCACCGGTACGTATTGCTGTACCTCTACATCAAGCACAAGCACAATACCTACCAGGTACGCGGGCAGTTCATTCAACTGCCGAAGATCACCGTGCAGTTGCCGATGTACAACGAAGGGGCGGTTGCCGAGCGAATTATCAAGGCCACCTGCCTGATCGATTACCCCCGCGATAAATTTGAAATTCAGGTGCTCGATGACAGCACGGATCAGTCGGCGGACATGGCCAAGGCCGTCTGCGAGGAGTGGGCCGCCAAGGGTTTCAACATCCATTTCGT
>JANXVV010000430.1 GCA_025351525.1 Humisphaera sp.
TAGCGGTCGTGATAATTCGGGCCTACCGCCGAGAATTGTTTTTGATCGTTAATCAACTGAACGCCGACGCCCGGCGGCAGAAGTTGGAAATCGGTGTTGGCGACCACATCGAGGAAGAGCGGCGTCGAAGGAATCCAGAAGGGCCCGGGCGCCACGGGTGCAGGTGCTGTACGGCGTGGCGAGTTTCCGGCAGCCGCAGTGGCATGAAACAACCCGCACTTAAACAGTCGAAGGGTTGGCTTTAAAGGTTTTGGAGTGGCGATGGTTCCGAACCGTTCGCCGCCGAGCGTCGTCAGCGTGTCGGCGAACGAGGGACCATCCACGGTATTGGAGGAGTCGTAATAGGAGATCGCCAAAGTCGGCAACTGATCCTGCCCATCCGTCCACGCCTTATACGCATCCAGATCGGGGTTGGTGGTGTCATCGCCCTCCTGTTTGACGAGCGCCATCGTGGTGCGGCTGTTGACGGGATCGAAGAAGAAGAAAACCCCGTGGGGTTGATGGGCGATGACGGCTGCCGTCCGGGCTTGGCCGATCATGGCGCCGGCGATGTTCTGCGTCGATTCCAAACTACGGCTGCCGGTGATGAACCGGAACGCCGGCAGCGCCGACGCGGCGATCAGCACGATGATCGTCAGCACGACCAACACTTCCAGCAGCGTGAAACCCACCCGATGGCGGCGTGGGGTCGAGGATGGGCAAAAATCTAGCATAGGGTTACCGTGCGGGCAAAGGTGGCGACGGAATTACTGATCGAAGGAATACAGGTTGTCATCCCCGGCAGCGGGATCGTTGTCAGGGCCGAAGGACATCCAGAAAGGCCGTGGATTCGGGGCGACGGCGGGAATCGAGGGTATCGGCGGGACCGGGTGAATGATGCTATCGGACTGCATCACACCGGTCGTTCCGGGCGTTCCACCGGCGTGAACGTTTCGAAGGCCTCTGCTGGGGACGAAATAGAGGGGATGCCCGGTTCCATCCAGAATCTCATACGAAGCATTGCCGTTCACTAACGTGATGGCTTTGACCTGCTCGGACGGCAACTTGTCGAGAATCGCTTTATTGTTCGGCACCGCCAGAAGGGTTGCCAATACCAAGTCGCTGTATTGCTGCCAGGTTAATTTCGGATAATTGGGCACCGTCGTGTAAATCTTCGGCAAATTCGCGGCGTCGATCGTCGTCACCGCGAAAGGCGCATCCCACTGCGTGCGGAACGCGGATTGATTCTGCTTGCCCGCTGAGACCTCATATTCATTCATCATCGCCTTGACCGCTTCCAGCACCGCTTTCGTATGCTGATTTTTCGTATGCTTGGCGACCTGGCTGAACCCACCGATGGAGATGCCGATGAGCAGGAGGATGATGCCGATGACGACGAGCATTTCGATGAGGGTGAACCCGCTGCGGGCCGGGCGGCGGGGGAAGGCGGGGGCGGGTTGGGGGGTGACGGGGTTGGGCACTGCTGGAACTCCTGTCCGCGTGGTGACTTAAAACCGGTTGGCCGATGCGGGCTATATCGGTCTGGCCCGGCGAAGGGTCGGCGGGCAGGGGATTGTTCGCGATGTCCACCTGAAGAGCGGGGGTGGGGGATTCAAATCGTGTTGGAAAGGTGAGGGTGCGTTGCAGACTCACGGGATCCCATGGAACGCGTTCCATGGGCATTTATAGACGACTTTATTTTCCATCGATCGGTGAACTGCTCAATTATCGGTAAATAACGCATCGGTCACGGTGACGGGGACGAAGGCTTTGTTCCAGCGGAGTCGCCATAGTTCGGCCCAGGGGACGGTGGTGGCGTGGCCGTCGAGGAAGACGATGTTGACGCCGTGGGGATGGCGGGCGAGGCAGAAACGGCCGAGGGAATGGCCTTTGGCGTTTCCGGTGTCACCGGTGCCCATGACATAGCCGCCCGTGGTGGGTGTGGGATCGAAGACGCCGGCACCATCGGAGGCGGGCCAACTGTCCAGGTCGATGCAGTCTCCGAAGGCGGGAACGGAACCGGAAGTGCCGAAACCGGGGGGCAGGATGACGCCGGCGAAGGGTGCGCTGCCGGTGGGGACTGCGCCGCCGTCGAGGGTGGTGACGTCTTCGAACCAACGGCTGGCCATGTTATTGACAGCTGCCGTGAACGTTGCCCCGGCGACATGCTGTACGCCTGCGGAGATGGCGGGCGGTGCTTTGATGGGCGGTCCCTGGGCGGGATCCTGATAGTACAGATAGCCGTTGATGCCATAGCTGCCGTAGGAATGGGTATCGTCTGGAGTCGGCGTGGGAACGATCGGCTTCTGTGTGCCGTGGGCCAGGGTTACGGCTCCCAGCGGTTTGTCGGAGGGGCTGCTGGCTTCCGGGCAGACTCGAACGGCATCGTTGGAATACATGGGCCGCAATGCGCCTTCCCAGGTGAGCGACGTTCGGTTGGTGGCCGCAGTGGCATTCGTAGTGCTGACCGGCGCGTAACCGACGGAATGCTTATTGGTGTTGATAAACCCGATCAGCGCCGTCTCCAGCGACCGCAGGTTCGCCAGGCACTGCACGTTTCTCGCCTGCTTCTTCGCTCGGGTGACAGCGGGGACCAGAATCGACACGAGGACGGCCAGGATGCCGACCACCACCAGCAGCTCGACCAGACTAAAACCTCGCCGGGATTTTGGGCGGGCGGCGGGGGCGGCGGGGATCAATCGGTTGCATCGCATGGGAGGACTCCTTGGGAAGCCGCATAGCTTCACACGATTGCGGCGTGGCGTCAATGGTTTTGTTGCGAAGATCGTGGGCGTTCAACGCTTTTCCATGGAACAAGTTCCACGAGCTTTCCGGCGAGATTACACTTTCGATCGGTCTATCGCCGCCTCACGGTTCAGTCTCATATTCCTTAGGGCTTGGTCCTTCGTAGCTGTACAAATTATCATCGCGGGTCAGAAAATGCCCATCGGGGCCGGCGGAGACGAAGAAGCTGCGGTTGCCGGGGGCGATTCCGATGGCCGGGTGGAAGGCCGGCATGAAAACGATCGGCGTGCCCCAGGCATCGCGAAGCGTGGCTTCGTCGTAGATCGATATCGGCAGATCGGCGAAAGTGCGGCGGGTCAGATCGACTTGCCCGCGCAACACCCGGAGCAGTTCGCGATTGTTGCGCAGGGCAGTGCGCTGCAAAGTCGGTTCGTCGAAGGATGGGCCGTCCGCGACGGGCTTGGGCGCGAAGGGAAACACCTCCGGCAGACGGCGGTATTTGGCATAGTACTGACTCATCAGCGTATCGAGATTGCGGAGCAGATTCTTCGTCACCGATTCGGCGGACTGCGTTCTCACCCTTCGGGCGAGACTGACCATCAGGCCCATGACGATGACCAGGACCGCGATCGTCGTGAGCATTTCGACGAGAGTGTAACCGCTAAGCCGCGAGCGGCGATGCTGTGGCACGGCGATCACCTGACGTATTGAACGGGAACCGGGAAATTGGTCACGTCGTCGGATTTATTGTTGATGGGGTCAAGGCCGTAGGCGCCATCCGGGCCGGCACCCCAGATCAGGTAGGGGGCGGTTGAACTCTCGGTTTCGCCGGCGTCGATCCTTCCATTCACCGTTTTGTTATCGCCCAGAATTTTTCGCATATCGGCCAAGCTAATGGTACCCGGACAGTTGGCCTGATTGTACATGCAAAGGCCGGTGTTATTCACGTACTGCGAACCCACATGAATATCCGGTTCCGGTACCCTGGCCGGGAAGTACAGATAGTCTTTTAAAAATGAATCCTGAATCCTACCGCCGCTGACGCGAAAATTTTCGATGTTGATCAGGGCCGGATAGGGGCGGGCGCTCTTGGGATCTTTGATCGGTGCGCCGACGTTGTTAATACCCGTCAGTGCATAGCCGAGCGTATGCTGGCCGTCGACGGCTCCGCCGAAACCGATCTGGGGGTACTCATTGTGGTTATTCTTGAATTCTTCGAGGCCCGTGCGGAGTGCTTCGAGATCGCGCGTTGCTCGCGCCTTGCTGGCTTGCCGTCGGGCTTTGAAGGTGATGGGCAGCGCGATGGAGAGAATCAGACCGATGATGCCGATCACGACCAGGATTTCCACGAGGGTGAAACCGGAACGGCGGGCAGAGTGTTTAGAGGATGAAACCGTGGGGGGAAAGCTCATTTCAACCTCCCCGTGTTGGTCAGATCATCGGCGGTTCCATAGATTCGATCGGCTCCGGCGGAGATCAGCATGTAACCATCTTTTTGCCGGGGAACGCGAGGGTCGGCCAAGCTTCCGAAATACTCCGCGACGTACAGATCGAAACCGGGCGGCGTTGCCGGTGCGAAGGGTGGCGCAGCTTTCGGGGGGAATGGCAATTTGGGAAATGTGTATGGCTCCAGAAGCAACCGGTTATACGCAGGCGCTGAACCCGCCGGATAAATGGTAGCGCCATCTGTGACTGTTCCCGTCGCGCCTACGCGAGCTCGAACATACAAGATCGGTAATGCATCGGGAAATCGATCCACAAACTCAGGAACCACAGTGTCAATGTATGCAGCTTGATTTGAAACATCCGCGTGGAACGCATTGCTCCATGGCAACCATGCACTACCTGTTTTAGTTGTGTCCAATCCTGCCGCGACAGGGTCAACGAAGGATTGATACCGTTGAGCCTTGAGTGGATTCAAACTGGATGGTCCGCCACCCACCAATGTGGGATCGAATTTAAACGTTTGAACTGCGGGAGGCGCAACAAGCGGCAGCACCGGTGTCAGGCCACCGAGCACGCCGAGCACAAGATTTTCAGAGCTGGTGAATGGACCTCCGACAAGAGTTGGGGTTGTTGGCTTACCAGCCGAGATCATCAACTGATTGTCCGAAATCGGCCCCGGATACGACTCAAACACCTGTCGATACGCCTCGATGCCCGATTGAATCACCAGCAACTGGGACTGGGTGGAGGCGACGTAGGCGGACTTGCGGACGTGGGCGGCGACGGGGATGAGGATCCCCATCAGCACGACGATGATGCCGATGACCACGAGCAGTTCGATGAGCGTAAACCCGGCCGAGCGGCTGCGAAGGGAACGGCGATCCGGCAAAGGGGGTTGTGACATAGGGTGAATCCTCGTTCGAATCGCGGATATTCCGACCCTGCACCGTGGCACGGGCTTCCAGCCCGTGTTGAGGGGTCAATGCGTCGAATACCTTCAAACTTAAAACTTCTTTTCCGGCCGAGCCGTTCACATTGGCTGGAAGCCAATGCCATGATGAGGCAAAAAACAAATACAAGCAGTAAATCTTACTTCTTCGCCGGTCCGCCGGACAGGGTTTGCAGCAGGGCGACCATCGGGGCGAACAGGGCGATGACGATGAAACCGACGATCACGCCGAGCACCACGACCATGACCGGTTCGAGAATGCTGATGAGCGAACCGACCAGCACGTCCACATCGCTGTCGTAGTTGTCGGCGATCTTGATGAGCATTTTGTCGAGGTCGCCGGTTTCCTCACCGACGTCGATCATGTTCACGACGATGGCATCGCAGATTTTGCTGGCCCGCAGCGGGTCGGCGAACGATTCACCCTCGCGGATGGCATCGTGGACCTTGCCGAGGGCGCGGAGAAAGACTTCGTTGCCGCAGGTTTCTTTGGTGATGTTGATGGCGTCGAGAATCGGCACACCGGCACTGATGAGGGTACCCAGCGTTCGGGTGAATCGGGCGATGGCGGTTTTGGACAGGATGCCGCCGAGAATGGGCACCTTCAGCTTGGCGGCGTCGACGGCGTAGCGCCCGCCGTCGCTCATCTTGGCCAGCTTCATCAGGAATCCCCACACGAACGGGAAGGCGATGATATAGGCCCACCCATTGGTCGGCGGGGCAAACCAGCGGCTCATGGCCAGCAGCAGCTTGGTCACGCCGGGCAATTCGGCTTTGAAGTCGGCGAAAATGGTTTCAAACTTGGGGATCACGAAAATCATGATCATGGAGACGACACCCACCGCGATGGTGATGACCACCGCCGGGTAAATCATCGCGCCGATGACCTTCTTTTTCAGCTTGGCGGCCTTTTCCATGAAGTCGGCCAGGCGCGACAGGATCAAATCCAGCACACCGCCCGCTTCACCGGCGGCGACCATGTTGACGTATAACTTGTCGAATGCCTTGGGATATTTGCTCATGGCATCGGACAGAGTGCCGCCGCCTTCGACCTCATCGACCACCCCACCGATGACCGCCTTCAGCAACCCGGGCTTTTGTTGGTCTTCCAGAATTTGCAGGGAGCGCAAAATCGGCAGGCCGGCATCCTGGAGCGTGGACAATTGGCGGGTGAAGGTGACGAGCTGCTTGCGGGGGACGCCGCCGAAAGAAAGAGGCATCTTCCGGGTGGGCCCGGCGACTTCGGCTTGCTTCTTCTTCTTGCCGGCCTTTTTGGCGGCTTGCTCGCGCACTTTGGTGGGGAAGAATCCCTTGCCGCGAATTTTGGCGATGGCGTCGGCGGAATCGGACGCTTCGACCGAGTCCTTGACTTCCTGACCGGACGAATTCATCGCTTCATAAGTGAAAGTGGGCATGAAGGCTCCAACGAAGATACAAACGTTCTCATCAGGCGACCGAAGCCGACAAACCACGGCTGGATTGCCCCCCGGATTCGCCTCGTGCGGTATTCTACACCTTGTCCACCTTGAAGGGGAGTGGCGCGATTGAGATTTAGAAAGCGGGGGGAAAACATTCAAGGGAGAGTCGGGCATTGCGGCAATTATTTAGCCGGTCTCGCTTGCGAGGGGCGTCTGGTGGCGCGAGCTTTCGGAGGACTTGATCTGCAATCAGGAACACCCGCTGCACATGCTTTACTTTCCAATCCGAGGCACTGACAATCCTCGACAGATTTTTCGTGCTAGAACATTCGGTACCTCCGTGTGCCGTGGCACCGCTTCCATCTCGCCAGTCCGCGAATTCGTCCATAAAGAATGGCTGGCACCTTCGCGCTTCAACACACAACCATGCCGGCGAAGATATCTGAGGAGCGCACCTGTTTTCATCCGATCGTCACTGTCTCGCGGAGGGCCGTCGCCGGTACATCGCGAAGACCATCCTCTCGTCGATCGTCAAGGATCAATTCGATCGCCGCGCCCAAGCTGGCCACCGCCTCGTTTTTAGTACGACCCTGACCGTTCGCTCCCGGCATCTCCGGCGAATATGCAACAAACCAACCTTCGGCCTGTTCGATGATGGCGGTGAATTCATTTCGCATGGAGTCAGTATAGCATGCGCAATAGAGAGTCGCTCCCTCAATTATTTAGCCGGTCTCGCTTGCGAGCCGCGTCGAGCGGGATGATCGCTTGGACGCGACTCGCAAGCGATACCGGCTAAATAATGATCGGCGACCGCGCCTGTTTTGATGCGCGATTCGTCGCCCTTGCGTTTACCCCGAATTCAAGCGACATTTCCGTCGCGTCTCAATTTGCGGCCAAAGGCCGCAAACGCGATTTTTGCAGTCCGAAAATACCGAGAGGAAACCATCCCATGACCCCCACCCACAATTTCCCTAAACTTCACAACGCCATGTGGCCGGGCCTTGTCGGCAAAGGCAGCCCCGGTGCCGAGCCGTGCATCGATCTGGACACCATGCTCGACCTGACCGCCAAAGCCGACGTCAACGGCGTGAAGTTTGACGGGGTGGATATCTTTCTTTTTTCCCCGCACATCGATATCGACAGCAGCGAAGATGATCTGAAAAAGATCGCCGGCAAAATTCAGGCGAAGGGATTGAAGGTGGGCTCGGTGGTGGCTCCGATCTGGCCGCCCACGGGCGGTGGAGCGGCCATGGGGGATGAGGCGGAGCGGAAGGCGTTTGTCGGGCAGGTGCGGAAGGGTTGCCGAATTGCGAAGATTTTTCGCGACCTAGGCGCGCGGCCCTACGGCGTCGTCCGCATCGACTCGGCCAGCGGCGTGGATGCGTGGTACGCCAACCCGGAGGAGAACACGAAGAGGATTGCCCAGACGTTTCGCGAGGCGGCGGATGTAGCCGCCGGTTTTGGCGAATTCCTCGCCGCCGAAGGTGAAATCTGCTGGGGCGGCATGCACTCCTGGCGTCGGATGGCGCAACTGCTCGAACTGACCAACCGTCCGAACCTTGGCTTCCAGGCCGACATGGCCCACACCCTGCTCTACACGATGGGCTACAACGCCCCGGAAGACGCCCTGCTTCCCGAAGGGTATGACTGGAAGGACAAATCGAAGCTGGATGAGGCCCTCAAAAAATTGACGGACACCCTTCGCCCCTGGACGATCGATTTCCACGTCGCCCAGAACAACGGCACCGTCCACGGCTCCGGCACCCACGATAAAACCGGCCGTCACTGCATGGCCAACGACCCCACCGGCAAACTGGACATCCCCCACGTCGCCGGTTTCTGGATGCGCGACAGCTACGGCAACGTCACGAAGAAATTCAAGCACATCTGCTGGGACGGCTGCATGTTCCCGAACGACCAAATGATGAAGCAGCAGACGTGGAATGATATTTTAGGGGCGATGGTGAAGGTGAGGGAACAACACGGTTGGGCGGAGTGATATTTCTGTGTGGTTCACCATCGATGATTAAAAAGCGCGGCGAAATATCGCAATATCTGACGATTCTCAGTTCACGATCTCGTCGAGATCCTGCGATTCGGAACGCGATTCTTACCGAAAGCGTCCAAACGCCGTGCGTCCGCCTCGGCACGTCCCGCACGGCGGCGCGTTGCGAGTGCAAAATGATCTTACGGAAAACGGTCGAATTAAAGGTGTTACATGGGAATGGACCTGTACGGCAAAGGCGGCTATTTCCGATTTAGCAACAGCGGTTGGGCAGATGTCTATCAACTTGCGATTGAGTTTAGCTGGCAACCCAGCGGCACAAGCCCAAGTTTGAACGGTATCCGGAGCTATCGCTACGCTCTTCGCCGGGACGGATCGTCCGATCTGAAAGTGCAGCAAGCCATTCAATCCTACCGGGCTCAGTATGACGGGGGATATCATTCAAATGACGGCCAAGTTGTTTCAGCGCGGGACGCCAAGCAACTCGCCGAATCTCTATCAACGGCACTCGCGGCGGTAACGACATTGTTCACTGTGCGCGGCCTGCGCACCAAGACTCGGTGCGATTTCACGCGCAAACTCTTAAACGAATTAAAAAGTTACAGCGATCCCGATAATCGCAAAATGTTGGCGGAGTTCATTTCGTTCTGCGAGGCTGGAAGATTCGCAATCCATTGAAAATCTCATTCCCGTCGCACGTCTTCGATTAAGGACGCCCGAATGACAAAAGAACTCGATGTGGTTTTCGTTCCTAATAAAGTCGGTACGGATAACGAACGCTTCAAGGATTTTTTAAACGGCTGCAAGCGTGGCCGTGCCGATATTTGGACTGGGTGCTTTGAATAAGGTGGCATGGGCGTC
>JANXVV010000509.1 GCA_025351525.1 Humisphaera sp.
TGCCCTCCGTGCCGTCGGGAACGTTTCCGACGCGAAAAGCATCGTGGCAAAATTAGAGTCGCGGACATTGGACCCGGTGGCTATCGCCTGGGGGCTGGTGTTGAATCAGGAAGCCAATTCCACGCCTCGCGATTCCAAATCTCTGCAGGCCGCGTTGCAATTGGTGACGCATCGGGATGGCTATCTCGATTATTTCCTGGGTGAAACTTACGCCGCCATGGGTGAATCGGAACTGGCAATCCGAACATGGGAACAGGCGGCGGCGAACGCGCCGCTCTGGAGTCTTCCGCTGGAACGATTGGCCAACGTGCTTTTAGATCGCGGGCGTCTGGATGCCGCCCGCGCCGCTGCGCAGGCCTGTGCGTTCCGCTCGAAAGATGCGGGCGGAAATGTCGGTGGATCGGCCGCGATGACGCTGATTCGAGTGGAGGCCGCAAGCCTTGAAAGCCCTTCATCTTCCGGCCGGTCGGGCATCAATCCCGGTAAAAGTATCTCCGAGCGAAAATTATTGGAACGCGTTGACGAGATTCAAAAAAAGGTGCCGGGCGAACCGTTCACCCTGCCGATCCAAGTGGGGATTCTCGCGAGAATGTCGCAATCGGAAAAAGGCGCACCCGCCCAGGCGGCGCGGGATCGGGCAATCGCCATCATTCGCGCGGCGCTGGCCGAAAATCAGCAACCGGCGGAAGACACGTTGCTTCGACTTGCCGCCATCAGTCGCGGCTATCAGTTGGGGCTTGACGAAGCCTGTCTGGACCGCTGCGAAAAGCTGCACGGGATCGGTCCGAATCTCGCCATGGCTCGCGCCGGCATTTTGTTTTCGCAGTCAAAGCCCACCGAGGCGGTGGAATCGATTCGTGCCGCCCGTGCCCAAAAAACGAGTGGCGATGATCTTTCGTGGGATATTGCTCTCGCCAAGGCATTGGAAACCGCGCGCGACCCGGATGCCAAAAAGCAGTGGCGCATTCTCGCCGAAGCGCACCCCGATGCGCTGATGATTCAGGAAGCGGTGTTAAACGCGCCGTCGACAGCGGCGGATCGTGGATTGATCGATCAGACCATCGAGCGCGTCAAGGTGCTAACGGGCGGCGATGGTCTCACCTGGCGAATTGCCCGCGCTCGCTGGCTCCTTGAGGAACCCGCCCTGCAACGGCCTCAAATCGAGCAGGCCGCCGCGCTGCTGAACGAGGTGTTGAAATCCTCGCCGGATTATGTCGAGGCGCATTTTATTCTGGCCCGCTGTCTGGAAGGATTGGGCGACATCGACGGCGCGATCGATCATCTGAAGCTGGCGGCGACCCGCGGCGCATCCTCAAACGCGGCGGCTTTGCATTTAATTCGTCTGGTGCAGTCCCGTGGTGATTTCGACAAGGCCCGCGAGCTGCTCGAAGATCTGGCCCGTCGCGATCTGGCCGATCCGCAGCAACGTCGCCAGGCGGCGTCGCTTTTTGCCCAGGTCGGCAAAACACAACAGGCCATGGCGATGTTGGATCGAACGGGCAATCCCACTCAGGAGGCACCGGATCTTCTAAAGGCCAGTCTCTACGATCAGCAAAATCGATACGCGGAAGCCAAGGCCGCGTGCGAAACACTGCTGAAAAAGCCGGATGCGGCGATCGTTCAGTTTGCCGCGTCGTTCTATGCCTCGCACGGAGAAAAGGCGCTTGCGGATCAGGCGTTGAAGCAGATGGATTCGCTGTCGTTGCCGGTGGGACTGAAGGAATCGATTCTCGCGCAGCACACCGCACGTTTTGGGGATTCGACCGAAGCGCTTCGTTGGTTCATTGCCGCGACAAAAGCCGCGCCGTCCAATCCAACGACATGGCAGGGATTGATCGCCTGGCAATTCCGACTCGGGCAAGGACGGGATGCGCTTGCGGCCGCGGACGAAGGATTGCGCGCACTGCCCGAAGATCGAATGCTGCTGGCCGTCAAGCAAAACGCGGTGATTTTATGGAAGGCCGATGAAATCCCCGAACTGCGTTCGCTGACTGCGGCGATAGTCGAGTCCTCGGCGCAGCGCAGCGGTGTGGGGGAAGCGCTCGAAACGATTCTCAAATCGCGCGGTGGCGATGCCGCGCAAAACATCCGAGTGGTGCGCGGGGTCGCCGACAAATTCCCGATGCTCCTGCCGTTGCAGCTTTATTCCATCGAGTTGTCGCGACAAGAAGGGCGGCTGGATATCGGCGGGGCAGTCGCCGAGCGATTGGCGTATAACTTCCCCGCAAATCCCGATGGCCCGCGACTCGCCGCTGGGATGCTGATGGGCAACGGCCAATCGCTCGAAGCAATCCGCATGGCCGACCTGTGGCGGGAGCGATCTCTACGCGATGCGCCGGCGGCGGATGTGCTGATCGCCCGCGCCCGCTGGCAATTGCATCAACTGCCCGAAGCCGTCAAACAGGTCGAGCCCCACGCCCTGGCCGCGAGCCAATTCCCCAATTCCGAGATTCATGCCCAGGCGCTGGCGATGTACGCGGGCGGACTTACTCTTTTGAATCAGTCCGATAAGGCCTATTCCATTCTCAACCCGCTGCTGGCTAAAGATCGCGGCTGGCGGGAGCGATGGCTCCACTTCGCCACCAGCCAGTTCGATGCGGCGAATGCGAATCAGGCCATCGAGCGCGTGGCGGCTTTGACGGATGCCAATGCCGAGGCCGAGCAGATTATTTTGACCGAAGCGTGGATCATGCTGAGTCAGCGGTCGGGCGGAAAATATCTGCCGATGGCGCGCCGGCAAATCGAACCGCTGTTAAAGCGGCCCGACGCGACGGCGGGGGCTTTCACCGCGATGGCCTACGTGGAAGAGTTGGAAAATAACAGCGCGGGGGCCGAGGTCAGTTATCGAAAAGCGCTGTCGCTCGATCCCGCATTTTATTCCGCCAACAACAATCTGGCGATGCTGCTGGTTCGGAAAACCGGCGATTCCGGCACGGAAGTCAACATCGCGCGAGAAGCGGTCGATCTAGCCAGAGCCGCCGTGAAAGCCGTGCCTTCCGCCGCCACTTACGATACGCTCGCCCGCGCCCAGGCTCGCGCGCGGGAAATGGACCGTGCTTTGGACAGCATGAGAACCTGCATAAAACTCGACGCGAATAATTTGACGCGCCGACTCGATTTGATCGCCATGCTGCTGGATTTCAGTAAGATGGATGAAGCCCGCGTTGCGATCACGTTGCTGGAATCCACGACCGCCTCCGGAACCAACAACGAAATTCGCCATCGATTGACGGAATTGCGGTCGCGGTTAGAGGGCAGTACACCGACGGCCACCCGGCCATCGGCGACTCGGTAAGCAGGGTGGCATGGGCATCTCGCCCGTGCTTGATTGTTTGAGTGTGTGTAAAACACGCTGGAGGCTGTCGTAGCATGGGCTACCAGCCCATGTTTTTGAATTTGAACACAAGAAAATCATGGGCTGGTAGCCCATGCTACGGCGATCGCAGCCGTGTTCCAAAACAAAAGCACGGGCGGGACGCCCATGCCACCTCGTTGGAGATCGGAGAGGACATGAAGACCTATTTCGTGGTGTATCTGGGCGCCATGATCATCGCCCTGGTGCTGACGCCATTCATCATTCGACTGGCGAAGCGGTACAGCTTTCTAGGTGCCGGATTCGCTCCGCGAAATCGGCTTGCCGCAGCTTCGTCCGGCGCTCCCCGCCTCGGGGGTGTGGTCATTTTAATCGCCATGCTCGCCGTCGTGCTGCCTGCCGCCACGCTGAATAATCTGATCGGTGATTCATTCCGATTTGTCGAATCGCGCGTCCTCACGTTGCTCGGGGCGGCCATCGGTATTTTCTTTCTCGGATTGTCCGGCGACTTGTTCGGTTCGCGTTCCCGCGTGAAGTTGACCGGAATCGCCCTCGCCGCCGCCGCCGTCTGTTATTCCGGCACGCTCATCACCTCGATCCATCTCGGGCCGTGGAATTCGATCGAGTTGGGCTGGCTCGCCTGGCCGATCACGTTGATTTGGATCATCGGGGTGACGGTCGGCATCCATCTGATCGACGGGCTCGACGGTTTGGCCGCCGGCATCGCCGCGATCACCTGCGGCGTCATCGCCGCCGTCGCCATCGCCTACGGGCAGATGGTCACCGCGATCCTTGCCCTCAGCTTGCTCGGCAGCCTCACCGGGTTTCTCGTCCACAACTTCCACCCCGCGAAAATCCGCATGGGAGACTGCGGGAGCATCCTCATCGGGTTTCTCGTCGCCACGTCGACGGTCATGTGCGTGCAGGATAAAACCCAGACGTTTCTTTCGCTGGTGGTGCCGTCGCTGGCGTTGGGCGTTCCGATCATCAACGTGCTGTTCACGATGGTGCGTCGCGGCATCCTGGAACGAAGGCCGATGTTCGCCGCCGAACCGGGGCATATCCATCACCGGTTGATGAACATGGGCATGGGCCAGCGCCAAGTGGTGCTGCTTCTGTATGCCGTCAGCGCGCTGGCGTCCGGGGTCGGCACGGTGATGTTCCTATCGCGCCGAAGCAGCATTCTCGTCTACATTCTCATCGGCCTGTTGCCGCTGGCGATCTTTCGGTTGGCCGGTGTGTGGAAGACCCACGAACTGTTCCACGCCCTGCGCCGCAATTTCCGCCTCAGTCGATCCACGCAGGAAGGCAAGCAGATTCTGTCCAACACGCAGATGCAGATTCGCAAGGCCCGGTCGTTGACGGAATGGTGGGGCGTGATCTGCAAAGCCGCCGACGCGATGGGTTTTACCCGCATCACGCTCGATCTGATTCTGCGCGATGGCAGCGCCAAGAGCCTCCTGTGGTGCCGTCCCGATTGCGATGTGCTTCTGGAAGAAACCGTGACCGCCCGCCTCCCGGTTCGTCAACGGCGGGCCGGGGTGGTCGTCCACTGCCAGATCGAAACCTCCGCCCGCGATTCCGCCGAAATGGCCGGTCATCGCATCATGCTCTTTTCCCGATTGCTGGAAGAGCACAGTATCGCCGATCTGCCCCGCGCGCTTCGGACGCAGCGCGATGAACCCGAACTGGCGGCGATCCCCGCCTGGGATGGCGGCGCGCTGGGCCGCGCCTTCACGCGCCGCCGTCAAATTCCCACATCGCGCTTGACCGAACAGGCCCGCCCGAGCGCCGGCGACTCCACGGCGATCGCCCGCCGGGTTGCGGTGGTCCACGATTTTCTCTACGTCTATGCCGGTGCTGAACGGGTTCTCGAACAAATACTGAACGTCTATCCCGAAGCCGATGTCTTCTCGCTTTTCGACTTCCTTCCCGATCATCAACGGGGCTTTTTGCAGGGTAAAAAGGTCAAAACGTCGTTCCTTCAGCGCATGCCGCTTGCCCGGCGAAACCATCGCGCCTATCTGCCATTGATGCCGCTGGCGATCGAGCAACTGGATGTCTCCAAGTACGATCTCGTCATCTCCAGCTCTTATCTGGCCGCCAAGGGCGTGCTGACCCGGGCCGATCAACTCCATGTCTGCTATTGCCATACCCCCGCGCGTTTCGCCTGGGATTTGCAGCAGCAATACCTGGCCGAGACGGGGCTGTTGACGGGGATCAAGTCGTTTCTGGTGCGCAGCATTCTTCACTACATTCGCAACTGGGACACGCATTCTTCCAATGGCGTGAATTTGTTCCTGACCAACTCGAACTACGTCGGCCGTCGCATCAAGAAGATTTATCGGCGTGATGCCGCCACGGTCTATCCACCGGTGGATGTCGACAGCTATCCGGTGCTCGATGTGAAAGAGGATTTCTACCTCACCGTCTCCCGCCTCGTGCCGTACAAGCGCGTTGATTTGATCGTCGACACTTTCAATGAGCTTAAGCATCGCCGCCTGATCGTGATTGGGGACGGCCCTGAGGCGGAGAAACTAAAAGCCAAAGCCGGGGCGAATATCACGTTCCTCGGGCATCAACCGTTCGAGCATGTGAAAGAATACATGCAGCGAGCGCGAGCCTTTATTTTCGCCGCCGAGGAAGACTTCGGCATCGTGCCGGTCGAAGCCCAGGCCTGCGGAACGCCGGTGATCGCTTATGCCAAGGGGGGCGTCACCGAAAGCATCGTGGATGGCCGCACGGGTGTGTTTTTTCAGCAGCAGACCGTCGCCAGCCTCGTCGCGGCGGTGCGGGAATTTGAGGCCAACGACGTCGGTTGGAACGCCGCGACGATTCGCGCTAATGCCGAAAGATTCTCCTCCGCTCACTTCCGCGCGCGGTTTGAAAAGCTTGTCGAGGATGCGTGGATGTCTCACATCATGGGCCAGACTCCTGCTCCGGAATCGTTTTCGCCCGGCACCCCTGATATCGGTTCGGGCGTACTGGCCTCCGCTTCACTGGATACGCCCGCAGATGAAGCACTATCCCGCGCAGGAGAATTGAAGTGACCACTGCGGGCAATGCCGAACCCTATCTGACGATCCGCCCGCGCAGCGGTTGGGCCGCGCTGAATCTGCTGGAAGTGTGGCAGTTCCGCGATCTTCTTTTCAGCCTCGCCGGCCGCGATCTCAAACTGCGCTATCGTCAGACCGCCCTCGGCGCGGCGTGGGTTATTCTTCAACCGCTGATGGCCGCCGGAATTTTCTCGTTCGTCTTCGGTTCCGTCGCCAAACTCCCCAGCCATGGCGTCCCGCGATTCCTCTTCACCTACGCCGGCCTGCTTGCCTGGAATGCCTTCAGCAGCACCCTCGGCCGAGCCAGCACCTGCCTGGTGGGCAGTTCGCAACTGGTCTCGAAAGTCTATTTTCCCCGGCTGGTGCTTCCTCTCTCGACGCTCGTCTCCACCTTCATCGATATCGCCGTCGCGTTCGCCATGATGCTGGTGTTGATGGCCTTGTATCGCCAACCGCTTCACTGGGTCATTCTGCTGCTGCCCGTTTGGATGGGGTTGATCTGTTGTCTGGCCATGGGAGCGGGGCTGTACGCCTCGGCCCTGATGGTCAGCTATCGCGACGTGGGCTATATCGTGCCGGTGCTGACGCAATTCCTGTTGTACGCCAGCCCCGTGGCGTATGCGTTGGCGGATGTGCCGGCACATCTGCAGTCCGTCTATGTTCTCAATCCGCTGTGTTCACTGCTGGAAGCGTTTCGAGGATCGATTCTCGGAATGGATTTCCCCGCGATCGGCTCACTCGTGTACGCCGCCATCGTCTCCATCCTGGCCTTCGTCATCGGCGCTTTTGCGTTCCGGAAAATGGAACGGAGGTTCGCCGATGTCATCTAAAGAATCTTCGGGCGATCTGGCCGTCTCCGTGCGCGGCGTCTCCAAATCGTACACCATCGCCCGCAACCGCACATCGCACGTGACGCTTACCGAAGCCATGCTCCACCGGCTACGGAGACCCTTCGCCCGCGAGCCGCAAGACACCTTCTGGGCTCTCAACGATGTGAACTTCGATATTCAAAAGGGCGATGTGGTCGGCATCATCGGCCGCAACGGCGCGGGCAAGAGCACGCTGCTGAAGATCCTCAGCCGTATCACCGAACCCACTGCCGGCCAGATCGATTTGTTCGGTCGCGTAGGCAGCCTGTTGGAAGTGGGCACGGGTTTTCACCCCGAACTGACCGGCCGTGAAAACGTTTATCTCAACGGTCAGATTCTGGGGATGCGGAAGAAGGAAATCGACCGCGAATTCGATGCCATTGTCGAGTTTTCCGGTGTCGAGGCGTTCCTTGAAACCCCCGTCAAACGTTTCAGCAGCGGCATGGCGGTGAGACTGGCGTTTGCCGTCGCGGCGCATTTGAATCCCGAAATTCTCGTCGTCGATGAAGTGCTCGCAGTGGGAGACCTGCAGTTTCAGAGGCGCTGCCTCGGCAAGCTCGATGAGGTCAGCCGCCAGGGCCGCACGGTGATTTTTGTCAGCCACGACATGCGCACGCTTCGGAATCTCTGCCCGCGCGGCGTCTATCTCCGCGACGGTTGTGTTGCCGCCGTCGGCCCGATGGAAGATCTCATTCGAGCCTACACTTCCGAGCAGGAACACGATGGCACCCGCCTGCCCGTCGCTTCCGGACCCGTGATGATCCGTCGTTTCGATGTCCGCCAAAGCGACGAACGCCGTGCCGTCATCGACGGCTCCGACCCGTTTGAGGTGACCGTGGATTTCGAGCTGATTCACGATGTGAATCTTTTCCGCCTTGGCATCTATTTGAAGACAGCGCTCGGCGACACCATCGCCCGCAGCTTTACGACCGACTGGCGACCGGAATTGGAAGATCTCGCCGCCGGACATTATCGGGCCACCTTGTCGGTTCCCGGTTGCCTGCTAATGCCCGGCGTTTACAGACTGGGTCTGCATGCCAGCCGATATGGGATTGACACCTACATTCGCGACGCCGATGTGCAGTGCGAGATCACGGTGATGCCTCCGGCCTCATATAATACGGCCCACCCCGCCGAACACGTTGACGCCGCCGTGCTGCTCCGCGACGGTTGGAATGTCAAACGCAGGAATCCTGATGACACCAGCGGTAACACCCAGCGCCACCAAACGACTTTTCCGGCAATTGCCGCCCCCGCTGCAGGCGTTGGCTAAGCAGTTGCGAAGCATCGGGCGCAGGATGCTTGGCATCGCGCGCCCGATCAAACTGTCGCGCACCCTCGCCTACCACTGCTGCGCGCTCCGCCTTGCGGGACGTCGGTATCCGGGTGTACACCTTGGCTCGGGAGGTTTGCGCATCGACGGCTTCCTCAACGTCGACGCCGACTTCGCCATCGACTGTGACGTCGTCGCCCGCTCCGAACGGCTTAAACTTCCGCGCGATTCCGTGGGGTGCATTTACGCCTCACATCTCTTCGAACATGTCCATCGACGCCGCATTCCAGACGTGCTTGAAAACTGGTTCAATACTTTGCAACCGGGCGGGAAATTATATCTCTGCGTTCCAGACCTTGAAACCCTCGCACGGCTGTACCTCGAAACACTCCCGAACTGCGATACCGAATGCGGTCGCCAGAAGATCGACCTGATCACCCGTGTCATCTACGGCGGGCAGACCGACTCCTTCGACTTCCACTTTTTCGGTTATTCCCTTACAACGATGCGAATCTGGCTGGAGGCTGCGGGTTTCACCGATGTTCGGCGATTTGACCGCGCCGATCTGAGCTTTGCGCCATTCCGAGACGGGGGCTACGCGAGTATCGACGACGTGTTGATTTCGCTGAATGTCGAAGCGACTAAACCTGCCGCATTCGTCACGTCGGCCTAGTTCATTCGGGTGATCTGCCGTCGGTAAGTTCCGTGCGCAGCGCGGCATTCCGCCGGTGAGGGCACCGGCGGCACCCGGACGCAGAATCTCTTTCCATGCGCATCAAACTTTCCTATTCCGCCCTCGAATATGTTCTGCGGCAAACGCCGCACGAGTCAGGCGTTTGGGGCGATGTGCATTTCCACACGAACGACGATGGACAGCCCTTCGACGCGTGGGTCGTCTATGAACAGCTTCCCTATCCGGAAACCCTCCGGTGCGATCCCAACCGCGTGATTTTTATCGGCGGTGAGCCCGAATCCATCCGTCATTATGATCCGCGGTTTCTCGCGCAGTTTGGCGCGGTCATTGCGCCGCAGCCCCTTGCGCACACGCGGTCCATTGTCAGTCAGCCCGCCATTCCATGGTGGGTCGGTGTGAAATTGACTTATCAACCCGGCAAATGCGCGGACGGATACCACCTCAATTACGATCAACTCAAGGTGATGGATTCCTTCGACAAACCGAAACTCGCCTCCATCATCTGCTCGAACAAAGCCGTTACCGAGGGTCACCGCGTGCGATTGCGCCTGGTGGAATTGCTGCGCAATCGCTTCGATGGCGAAATTGACTTCTTCGGCCACGGCTTCATCCCGGTCGTCGATAAATGGGACGCGCTCCTGCCATATCGATATCATATTGTGTTGGAAAACTGCCGCGCACCGCACTACTGGACCGAGAAATTGGCCGATACCTATCTGGCGGGTGCATTTCCGATCTACTGCGGCTGCCCGAATCTGTCAGACTATTTCCCGGAAGGATCATTCCGTGCGATCGACCGCAATGATCCAGGCACCGCCGCCGACATCATTGCCGAGACGTTGCGCGAAGACCGCTACTCCGAACAGGCGCCACTCATCAAAGTCGCGCGGAACTTGGTGCTGGACCGGTATAACCTTTTTCCGATGATCGCCGGTGTTGCGAGGCAACTGCCCTCCGGCCCGGTGCGGCGGGTACGAGTGAATCGCGAGCAGGATTTCACGGACCCCATTGCGCGACGCTATAAGCGGGCCG
This sequence comes from Humisphaera sp., assembly GCA_025351525.1. Classification (GTDB taxonomy): domain Bacteria; phylum Planctomycetota; class Phycisphaerae; order Tepidisphaerales; family Tepidisphaeraceae; genus JANXVV01. Next base: position 10,238 of record JANXVV010000509.1, read on the forward strand.
TGCGGCGGTTGATCTTCGGCACCGGGCCACGCTCGGGTTGAATTTTACTTAGGAACCGATCGTCAATAACTTCCGGGTTGTCGAACGTTTGGGGTGCCACAGGCCGCGGTACTCCGAGAC
>JANXVV010000541.1 GCA_025351525.1 Humisphaera sp.
GGATCGCGCCGGTGAACTTGCGGATCGGATCGGGCAATCGACCGGCGTAATCGGGCACCTTCATGCGTTTGGGAATTTCCGATTCCGGCAACCCCTTGAAGTGGATCACCGGATGCTCACCCTCCACCTGCTGCCATTCAAAACTGGCCCGGCTTCCGGTGACGTCAAAGCTCTCGCGATATTGCCGGGCGGTGTCGAACAGGCTGCGGGTGACCTCGGCCACCACGTCGCTGTCTTTGATCTTGAACGTCGCGGTCTCGACGGCGAAGGGGCTGTTGTAGATCTTGATCATCTCGTCGTTGATGCGACCCGACCCATGACAGACGACGCTTTCCGCCAGCGCGCTGCCGCCGGGTTTGCCCAGCACCGCCAAGCAAGGGCTGACGCAGTGGGTGGCGTACCACATCGGTGGAAGGCCCGGCCAGTAACCGGGCCAGCCGTCCATGTCCTGCTGATGGCTGCCGCGTAGGAACTGGATCTTTCCAAGCACGCCTTTGTCGTACAGTTCCTTGGCAAACAAATATTCACGGCTATAGACGACGGTCTCCATCATCATGTAGGTCTTGCCGCTCTTCTTCTGGGCATCGACAATCGCCTTGCACTCCTCGGTGCTGGTCGCCATCGGCACGGTGCAGGCGACGTGCTTGCCGGCCTTCAGCGCGGCCAGCGACTGTGCGGCGTGTTCGGCGATGGGGCTGTTGATATGCACCGCATCGACGTTCGGATCCTTCAGCACGTCTTCAAAATTAGTGTACCGCTTGGCGATGCCGAATTTGTCGCCGCACGCATCCACGCCGGCTTTGTCGCGACGGCAGACGGCGTACATCTCGGCGTCCGGGTGGTGCTGATAGATCGGGATGAACTCCGACCCAAACCCAAGACCGACGATGGCGACACGAATTTTTTTGGACATGGAATGCTCCTGAATACCGGGTGGCATGGGCGTCTCGCCCGTGCTCTTTCTTAAAACATCAATGTGGCACGGGCTTCCAGCCCGTGTTTACGATTCCGAATCATTCGTCGCACTTGCCCGCCAACACGGGCTGGAAGCCCGTGCCACGATGGGGTTCCGATTGCTTAAAATGCAAGACATGGGCGGGACGCCCATGCCACCTCAATGCTTCACTTTGCTCGTCGCGAGATATTCGATCACTGAAGTCAGTTCCTCCGGTTTCAGCACTTCGAAACCTTCGGGCATGATGCCTTTTTCCGAGACGGTGAGCTTCTTGAGATCCTTGCGTTGCAGGGTGTGAAGCTTGCCGGTGGTGTCGAGGATTTCGACGGTTGTGGTGCTTTCGGTCATCAGACGGCCGGAAACCAGTTCGCCGTCATTGCTGGTGGCGGACCATTCGCGAAAGGTGCCTTCGACGGAGCGATTGGGATCGAGAATCTGCATGAGAATGTCGGCCTTGGGCCGTGCGCCAACGCCGGTGAGTTCCGGGCCGACCTTTCCGCCCTGGCCGTCGAGGGTATGGCAGACGATGCAGTTTTTGGTGAAGACTTCCTTGCCGAGAACGATGTCGCCGGGCTTGTCGGCCAAGCCGATGAACTTCTCGACGATGGCTCTGCGGTCGGCGGTTGGTGTGGCTCGACCGACGGCCTTCTGCACGATCTTCGCCTTCCTGGAAATCTTCTCGTCGGGATACGAAGTCAGCGCCTGCCATTGCTCGTTGGCGAGATCGCGTTGATCGATGCCGCCTTTGTCGACGCCCGTGAGCAGTGAATTAGCCCAAGCGGGCTTGCGGATCATCACCGCCGCCGCCGCGTGTTGGGAGGCGGGGGTGAGCTTTTTCCACTGCTTCACCAGAATATCGCCCACCGTTTCGGTGCGACTGGTGGACAGCGCATCGATCAAACCCGCCTGCATCTCCGGGCCGGCGGTGGGAGTGATCATCGCCACCAGACCGGCGACGGTTTGGGGATTGTCTTCGACGCCGAGCAATCGGCGGGCGGCTTCAATGCGCTTCGCCGCCGGCTGATTTACATCATCGAGGGTCGCCTTGATCTCTTTGGAAATCGCCGCCAGATCATTGCCGAACAGATCGGCCCGGCCCCAGCGCGTGCCGAGCACCAGCAGACGATCGCGCGCCGCGGGTGGGAGGCTCTTCATCACCGATTGCACTTCCGCCACATCCTTCGGCGTCAGTTCCGGCGGTTTTCCGTTCGGCCAACCCGCCGCCAAACCGTCGATGACCGCAGTGGCCAGCTTGCCGTCCGCCGATTTCAACGCCGCCAGTGTTGCCACGATCGAATCGGTCGGGCCGCGCTGTGCGTAGTGATTCGAGATGATCGCCACGGCTTGGCCTATGGTGCCGGGCAGGGTATGCACACCCGCCGCCCGGACGATTTCGATATCATCGTAGTAGGCGGTGCCGGTGGCTTTGCCGTATCCACCGAAGAGGCAATTGACGAGCATATGGGTTTCGGCGCCGCTGTTGAATTTCAATTCGACGCGCGTCCAATCGTGGGTGCCGAAGATCGCGTTGGTTTTCAGTTGATGGATATGCAGATTGAGCAATGCCCCTTCGGCCCTGCCGACCTTCTTCACGCCATCGGTCTTGATCCAACCGCTTAGAATGTAGTCGGTGTTCGGGTCGCATTTGAGGTCGCACAACCAGCCGGCATCGGCCCCCTTATCGGAGTGAATCATCGCGCTGTGCTTGCCGGTGTGACCGATGGCGGCCCATTCATATTTCACATCGTCGCCGCCGTATTGGTTGGTCGTCCAACCGATCGGTTGGCGGTTTTTCTCATTCTCGAACGAGGGATTTTCGACCAGATTTGGGTTGACGATTTTCTCTTCGGTCTGTGCCTCAGCACCGCCCACCCCAATTGGGTTTGCGGCGAAAACCGCCTTCAGGAATCCAGCATCGTGCCTGGCGGCGGCGATGACGGCGGCATCGGTCAGCCCCGTATCGACGGGAAGCGGTGCCAACTCCGGCGCACCCGCGACCAAAGCCGCCGCTCTCGGCTTAGCCGGCGCCTTCGCTTTCTTCCCCGGAGCGTGCATCAATTCCGCATCGCCGCTCGCAGCCAGGGTTTGATAGATCGCCTGCCCGGCGGCATCCGAGGCGGGCATTTCCGAAATCGCCAGCAACGCTGCCTTGCTCACCAGCGGCTCGGGATCGGCAATCAATTTGCCCTTGAGCACCACCGCCAGCGACTCCGCAGTACGCGGCAGAACCATCAGGGCATTCTTGCGGACGCCAGCCGATTTGTGACCGAGCGCTTTCACCACTGCGGCGTTGGCGACGGCGTCGGAACCGTCCAAACCACCGAGATCAGAAATTGCCCAGAGCGCATGAATCGCGGCCGTGTTCAGACCGATTGCATCGACGCCGGGATTGTTGACGAGTTGGATCAGGGCGGGGATCACATCCTTGTTGCCGCGCTCGACCAGCAGTCGCTGGGCGTGATTTCGCCACAACATATTGTCGCTTTGCAGCGCTTCGATCAGCTTCTCCGGCGACGCACCGGTGAGGTTGAGGATCGGCGAGGGTTTGCCATCCGCATAGACCAGCCGATACACACGGCCATGGCGCTTATCGCGATGCTCGGTTTCATACGCCCCGCCCGGCCCGTTCATGAAACCTTTCGGGATCGGATTGTGCTGAACGATGATGTTGTACCAGTCGATCATCCAAACCTGCCCGTCCGGGCCGACGGTCGCGGCGATCGGGGCGGTCCACTCATCATTGCTGGCGAACAGATTGAACTGATTCACCGCGACGAATCCGCTGCCGTGCGGTTCCATTGCAAATTGACCCACCAGATGCCCGGTCGGTTCGGTCACGAAATTGACATGGTTCCAATAGAACGGCGGATAGGTGCGGGCGGTGTACAGCTCGGCACCGGCACCGGCGGTGTACCCGCCGTGCTGATCGACCTGCCTTACTTTGTTGGTGATCGGGTAGAAATGCCATTCGTCCCAGATGGTCGCCGGGCGATGGGCGGCCCAACCGCGGACGGTTTCAAAATAGCGATTGGGAATCCCCAGATAAAAGGCCGGATTGTGATTGGCGGTGGAGGCGAAGAGCTCGAAATCTTCACTTACTCCGACACCCCAGGTGTTGTTATTGGTCGATCCCAAAAATTCCAGCACGCTGCCATCGGGCTTGAAGCGGAACATCCCCGCGCCGAAGCTGAGAGCCTTGCCGCCGACTTCACCTTTGAAACCACTGTATCCCACGGTGCCGTAGATCCAACCATCCAGGCCCCAGTGCAGATTGCTCGGCCCGGCATGGGTGTCTCGCGTTCCCCATCCCGAGAACAGAACACGGCGTTCGGTGGCGATGCCGGTGCCGGAAGTATCCTTCAGAAAAAGCATGTCCGGTGCCTGCGAGACGATCACCCCACCGTTGGCGAAAACCATGCTGGTGGGGATGCTGAGCTTGTCGGCGAAAACGGTGAATTTATCCGCCACGCCGGTGCCTTTGGTGTCTTCGCAAATCGTGATGCGATCGTGCCCCTGACCGGCGGGTTGCAGTTGATTGGGGTAGTCGAACGTCTCGGCCACCCACAGCCGCCCTCGCTCGTCGAAAGCCATGCAGATCGGTTTTTTGATGTCCGGGTCGCCGGCGAAAAACTTCGGTTCAAAACCGGGAGCCATCGCCATGTGCTTCATCGATTCGGGGATGTCGATCGGTTCCTGCACTTTGGTGATCAAAGCCCCCGGCCCGCCGAGATAATTCGGCAGTTTGCCCTCGCCATATTGGAACGGTTTGAGCGGCGGTTGCGAGGCCATCGCCCAATCGCCGGCGGCCCACTTGATGCCGTGCTCGATCAGGTTTTCAAAATCCGGGTTGGACCAGGTCCGTTCATCGTGGCCCCAGGCGGTGTAAAACACACGGCCTTTGCCCTGGTTCCGCACCCAGGTCCAGGGTTCTTTTTTGTCGCCCTCCACCCGATACGCCAGTATGGTTCGGCCTTCTTCGTTGAACTGCGAATGCGAATAGGTTTCGTCCCAATTTTCGATAGTGTTGAGACCCTTTTCGATCGGATGATCCGGAAGAACGATCGTCTCTTTGAACACGCCGGTGGAATGGTGATCGAATTTGGCCCCCATCAAGGCGATGATCTTTGGCGAATTGCCGAAGCACGCCGACCCGCAGTGATTGGGGACGAAGCCATGCCCGCTCTCGACGAAATCGAGCAGAGCTTTTTCCTGATCGGGCGAAATTTTGACGATGTTCGCGTAGAGGAATAGCACATCGTAGCGATGGAGCGTCTCCGGATTGAGATCCGTCACGCGGTCGGTGTAGGTGAAGTCGATCCCTGCCTGGCCCATATGGCTGTAGACCTGGCGGAGGCGCAGCAGCGGATCGTGGTGACCGTGATCGCCGAGGAAGAGAACTTTCACGCGGCGGGGCGCGCCGGAATCCATCGGGGGTTCGCCCGCCGCCCAAACGTTTGCCGTGCCGGCGATCAATAAGACGATCGCGCAGAAGGCGAATGCCGTTTTGAAGGACTGGCTCAATCGATTGGAACTTGTGTTTTGCATCGAGTCTTTTTGCACCGATCAATCTCCTGAAGAACTGCCGGATCATCCATCCCCATGGGCCGTGGAAGTAGGATACCGCCACGATGGGTTGCGGTAGGATACATGATACGCCGTCACCTTCCATGAGGTTGTGCGCAATCGATATGAGATATTTTACGGCAATCTTCGTAAGATTTTAATCGTACTGGTCGATGGTGATGAGGGGATGCAACGTCTATGTTTTTGGCAAAAGCCGATTGAGTGCCGCCGGTGCCCTCACCGGCGGATGGGTCCGGCTCGGGTCGCATTCCGCCGGTGAGGGCA
>JANXVV010000546.1 GCA_025351525.1 Humisphaera sp.
CGGCCGGCGGCGCGGGGGAAAGAGAAGAGTCTTTCAGTGGAAAAGACGGGGAGGTTGTCTGAGCCATGAGCGGTTCCTTTCGTGCGGGAGTTTACCCGCGATGAGGGACCGAGGCGCGCCAGTCGGGGGTGGGGAAGATCATCTGTAGGGTCGTCGCAGAAGGCCATCGGCGCTCTCCGGGAGAGGCGATGCCCGCAACGACCTTCGCTTTGCGACCGGTGTGCTGCCTGGCAACTGGATGAGCGGGGCCGGCACGATGCCGACCCCTACATCTGTTAACTACCGGGTTCGGCGGTTCAATGGCTAAGAGAAAAAATAATTGACCCCGGGCATTCCCTTCACTTCTCCGATGAATCGTGGCTGGCCTTCTGTTCGATTCCTGAATAAATTTTCGTCTGATCGAACAATCGCGTTGTGTTTGGCTGATTAGATGATAGAATCGGTGTTCGATAATCACGGAGGAATACATTGGATCGAACACGCGAAACTGCTGACTGGCTGCCGGAAATCGCTGAAGCGGGCTTATCTGGCGACCTCTCGAGGCTGCAACTTGTCCTGCTGAGTGCGGTCCGATCGCTGCGTAAGGATGCGCCGAAGGTCAGTGCCCGACTCGGCGATTTACTGGCTCAGTACACTACTGGCGCCAACCCTCTGCGATGGCAGGGGGAGTCGTCGCCACCCCCACCGACAGAAAGCGAGGAGGGAATGTCGCTCGTTCGGCTGGTGCGGACGAGTGGGGCGACGTCTCCGGTTCTAGCTCCCGCGACGCGTGACGTGGTTGATCAGTTCATCTCGGAGCGCCGAGAGGGCAGCAGTTTGATGAAGGAGGGGTTTACACCGCCGTGTTCGCTCCTGTTAACCGGCGCGCCTGGGACAGGAAAGACAATGCTCGCCCGATGGCTTGCGAGCGAACTTGGGTTGCCGCTGGTCGTGCAGGATTTGTCGACTTCGATCTCAAGCCTTTTGGGCAAGACGGGTTTTAACCTCCGTCGGACCTTGGATTACGCGCGATCACATCCCTGCGTTTTGCTGCTTGATGAGTTTGACGCCATTGCGAAGCGGCGTGACGACGCGACTGAGCTTGGTGAACTGAAGCGGATTGTGAACGTGCTGCTGAAGGAGCTTGAAGAATGGCCACTTCAGTCGGTGCTGGTTGCCGCCACAAATCACCCCGAGCTTCTCGATCCGGCGATCAACCGGCGATTCGACTTGGTCCTAAATCTCGGGACTCCCGGTGACGCTGAGCGAGCGGCAATCCTCGCGAATGCCGCCGGGAGGTTCGCAGGAGAATTGCCACGTAGTGTGCTCGACGCATGCTCACTGTTTCTAGCGGGGCGATCTGGGTCGGACATCGTTCGGATCATCCAATCGGCAATCCGGCGGCACTTGTCGCGCAAAACATCACTTGTCGAAGCTGTGGTCCATGAGGCGATCGGTGCGAGTGGTGGCGATTCCGACAAGCGAGCGTTGGGCGCGCTGATTCGTGCCATGCATAAGGCATCAGACGGCGAGCTAACCGTTCGGGAGATCGCCAGCATGGTGGGAAAGAGTGCCTCAACCGTACAGCACCACCTTAAGAAGAAGGATGTGGCCAATGGCTAAGGCCAAACGTCGACTTATTCTCGGAAACGGTGAGCAGTACCTTCAATTGGTCACGAAACCATCGGGGGGACGTTCGCCCGAGCCCCCTCGCACGTATGAGCAAGCCAGAGCGGTGGTTCGTAATGGCGTGGCGGCGTCACTGCAAGCATTTGATGCGTTGCCGGCCACTAAGCGAGTTTCCGAAGAAGCCGTCTTCTGCCTTCGACTTCACCCCGACGCGACTGCAAAGTCATATGATCCGTCGGCCCTCTTTGATGATGCACCACAGCTGCGCAAAGTCGGCTCACGAACGTACCGGGACGCAACACGCAACGTTACGAGTACAAAGAGGACCGAGAAGCTTGCTGGTGCTGCAGTCGAGCAAATCGAGGGGAGATTGGTCTTTATCCGAAGTTCGCCGGCTGGCTTCCGGCAGTTCCTACGCCAACTAGATAGGCCTGAATCCCAAGTGCCGCGCGGCGTTCAAAACGAACTGCGTCGCGTCGAGCGATTCGATCTCTTGTCGCCTGTCGAGCGTGTCGTCGGCTTTGAGCCCGGATGGAAAAAAGGGCGTGTCGAGCTCGTATTCCATCCAACCAAGCTTGAGCCAGGACAGCAGCTGGAATTCATTTTCGATCTTTTCGACGAAGTCGGAGTTGACCAAGCCCGCCGGCAACTCCGACCATATCTTGGGGGTCCCACTTTTGTTTCCTGTTTGATGACAGAACAGTCTCTCATCGCATTGCAGGATGTCAATCCACTCCGAGCCGTGCATCCGTTAAACTTCGACGGGTTGCTTGACCTACGCAGTTCACCGGTCGCGCGCGCCCCTGAGCCACCCACGTCGTCGACCAAGTCCACCATTAAGGTGGGAATGTTTGATGGTGGAGTGGATCTGACGGTTCCCCATTTGCAGGATCACGTCGAACAGGACGACACCCTGTCGATTGGGACGCCTGCGGACCCAGCGTGCGTTGCCCACGGCACAGCTGTAGCAGGTGCCATCTTGTACGGCGAGCTAAACGGATTTTCCGACGGGTCGCGACTGGCCCCGCCTCCGGTATCCGTCGTGAGTTTCCGTGCGCTACCCACCTCGAGCCGCACCGACGTCGATCTATACGAATCGATTGATGTGATCGAGCGCGCCGTGCCGGCGAGAAAGGACATCAAGGTGTTCAACGTCAGCTTTGGCCCACGAGGTCCGATCCTGGACGACACCATTTCGCGTTTCACATTCGCGTTGGACACGCTGTCGGTGGCGCACAAGGTTCTGTTCGTGGTAGCCGTTGGAAACGATGGAGCGACTCCCGGCCACGACCGGATTCAGTCGCCCTCGGACATGGTGCATGGCCTTGGCGTCGGAGCATTCACGTTCACCAATGGCGCGGCCACGATAGCGCCGTACTCGTGCAAAGGACCTGGGCGCGAGTGTGGAAAAATCAAGCCCGACGTGGTGGCATTTGGTGGCTGTCCAAATGGTCCCATCCACCTGATTTCGCGGAACCACGGCTCAAAGCTGCTGGCTTGGGGGACTAGCTTTGCGGCGCCACTTGTCTCTCGGGTCAGCGGCCAGGCGGCCGAGGCATTTGACAGGAATTCTGCGCTGCTCGCACGGGCGCTACTGGTGCATGGGGCGGTGCATCCAGATGGTGTTCCTGATCATGCCTTCGGGCACGGCTGCATTCCCCGAGAAATCGATGACGTTCTGACTTGCGACGAGGACTCGGTTACGGTGGTCTTTCAGAGTTCGATCATGCCCAAGCACATTGTTCGCTTGCCGATTCCACTGCCCGATGCAGTTTCAGCATCGGGCAAGGTCAGTTTCTGTTGGACGGTCGCCGGCTTGCCTCCAGTCGACTCAAATCACCCGTCGGACTACACGTCCGGATGCCTGGAAGACACCTTCTATCCGCACGCTCGGCGGTTTGGATTCACAGATCCTGCAAATCCGAGGAACAAAAAGGTGCTCGATACCGACAACGACAAAACTGAAATCGCGGCGGTGCTCAGTAAAGGCTGGAAGAAGGGCGCTTTCCCGGTCACCGACAGCGGTAACAGCTACAAGGATGAACGAACGCGGCGAGCACTCGATTGCAAATGGGAGCCTGTGGTGCGGCGCGATCTGAATAAAATGGCGAGCGGTATCTTGCGACCCTTTCTGACGCTTCAAGCGATCGGGAGGAATGACTTTCCCGATCGCTTCGACTACGCCGTGATCGTGACAGTGCGCGCGCCGAAGTACAATGGAGATCTGTACACTGACGTCCGAAGCCAATTCCCGGCCCTTGCACCGATCCGCGTCCGCACGGAAGCGGAGATCCGAGTGCAAATTTGACAGGGATAGGATGGCGCCGGTGCAGCGGTCGCAGACGCCAATAGCGGCGACGTATTCCAGGGAATGATCGTTCAACAACAAATGAGGTGTCGCGATGGGTAGGCTTGTTGATGTACCGCCGAGTGTGAAACTTACGGGAGGTGGAGGCGACTCCAACGAGTACTTGGAGCGGGTCGCCAAATACATCCCCGGCGAGATCTTGGCAGGCTACCTGACGATCAATGGAATTATCCAAAGTGTGGATGCGACGAAGGAGGCCGCACTGCCTTACGCAGCATGGGCGGTGTTCGTATTGTGCCTGATACTTACGCCGATTTACTTCAACGCAATGGGGCTGCCCGGCCAGCCCAAGAA
>JANXVV010000551.1 GCA_025351525.1 Humisphaera sp.
CCACGGGCGGGGAATTCGCGGCGGCAAGGGGGAGAACCCAGGCCATCAGACTCAGAATACCCACGGAAAACTTCGGCATCGTCACGATCTCAATTTTCCTGCGGCCTGATGGCGGCAAAAGACGCCGGGCGTCAAAACGGTTTGCTTCGTCAACAAGTGTATGCCCGCACCAGAGTCTGCATGGGCAAACATCATAGCGTCTTTCTCACGCGCTGTTGCGGGCAAAGTGATCGGGTGACGCGGCGTCGCAGGAGCGACATTGCGGGAGCAACGCCCTCCAGGTTCGCCTCCGCGACCGACCGGCCGATGCTTACGGGAACGCGAATGCGTCTGCCGCAACTTCTTCGCCCTGCCCGTGACACAGGAAAGAAGGACTCCGAATATCTCTATTTGAAGTAAGGATCCCTGGCGCGAAAAAGATGCACCCGGATTAAAGCCAAACGCATCCGGTGTGGGCCAAGAACAAATTAGACTGAAACTAGTTCTTGACTTAGTCCAGAACTTGTTCTACAACATGCGCGTGACCGATGATCCAGCCCAACTACTTCGCGAACACGGTGTTCAAATCACAGCCCAGCGCTTGGCCGTGCTGCGGGCGGTGTCCGGTCGTCCTCACTGTACGGCGGACGACGTCGCCGCGCACGTTCGGGCCGACATCGGCACTATTTCGCGACAGGCGGTCTACGATGCGCTTGCGATTCTGGCGGAGAAGGGCCTTATCCGGCGCATCCAACCTTCCGGGTCGCCGGCTCTTTACGAGGATCGAGTCGGTGACAACCACCATCACGCGATCTGTCGCACCTGCGGAAAAACCGTCGACGTCAACTGTGCCGTTGGCCACACCCCGTGCTTGACCGCTGCCGACGATTTCGGTTATCAGATCGATGAGGCGGAGGTGATCTACTGGGGAAAGTGTCCCGAGTGTCTCGCGGCCAATCAAGATTCAAGCCTACCTACCTAAAAAATCAAACCCAAGGAGAACGCCAGTGTCAGATACCTCAGCCAAATGTCCGTTCAACCACACCGCTCCCGCTGCCACGACCAACCGAGACTGGTGGCCGAAGCAGTTGAAGGTCGAACTGCTGCACCAACATTCGTCCAAGTCCAATCCCATGGGCGAGGACTTCAACTACGCCAAAGAGTTTAACAGTCTCGACCTGTCGGCGGTCAAGAAGGATCTCGCGACGTTGATGACCGATTCGCAGGATTGGTGGCCGGCGGACTTCGGGCATTACGGCCCGCTGTTCATTCGCATGGCGTGGCACAGCGCCGGAACCTACCGCACCGGTGACGGCCGAGGTGGCAGCAGTCGCGGGCAACAGCGCTTTGCGCCGCTCAACAGTTGGCCGGACAATGTCAGCCTGGACAAGGCCCGCCGACTGCTCTGGCCGATCAAGCAGAAGTACGGCGCCAAGATTTCGTGGGCCGACCTGATGATCCTCACCGGCAACGTCGCGCTCGAAACGATGGGCTTCAAAACCTTCGGTTTCGCCGGCGGTCGCGAGGACACTTGGGAGCCTGATCACGACGTCTACTGGGGTTCCGAGAAGACCTGGCTGGGCGGTGACATTCGCTACGCCCACGGCTCGGAAGGCGTCGTCAAGCCGGGCGGCGTGACCGTCTCTGACGATAAGGCGGATGGGACGATCCACGACCGCAACCTCGAGAAACCGCTGGCCGCGGTGCAGATGGGATTGATCTACGTCAACCCCGAAGGCCCGGACGGCAATCCCGATCCACTCAAATCAGCCTATGACATCCGCGAGACTTTTGGCCGCATGGCCATGAACGATGAAGAAACCGTCGCCCTCATTGCCGGCGGTCATTCCTTCGGCAAAACCCATGGCGCGGCCCCCACGTCCCATGTGGGGCCGGAACCGGAAGGGTCCGTGTTGGAGACTCAGGGCTTCGGTTGGAAGAACAGCCACGGCACGGGCAAAGGCGGCGACACCATCACCAGCGGCCTGGAAGTCACCTGGACCACCACGCCCACCCGATGGAGCAACAACTACTTCGAGAACCTGTTCGGCTACGAATGGGAACTCACCAAGAGTCCCGCCGGCGCCCACCAGTGGAAGCCCAAGGGCGACGCCGGCGCCGGCACTGTTCCCCATGCCCATGATGCATCCAAGCGCATTGCCCCCTCCATGCTGACGACCGATATCGCCCTGCGGGTCGATCCCGCTTACGAGAGGATTTCCCGGCGGTTCCTGGCGAACCCGGACCAGCTTGCCGATGCCTTCGCCCGCGCGTGGTTCAAGCTGACGCATCGCGACATGGGCCCCCGCGCCCGCTATCTCGGGCCGGAAGTGCCTGCGGAAGTGCTCATCTGGCAAGACCCGATTCCCGCCGTCGATCACCCGCTGATTGATGCTACCGATGTCGCCTCACTCAAGACGAAGATCCTTGCATCCGGCCTGACCATCTCGCAACGGGTGTCGACCGCCTGGGCGTCGGCTTCCACATTCCGAGGTTCCGACAAGCGCGGCGGCGCCAACGGCGCCCGCATCCGACTCGCTCCCCAAAAGGATTGGCAAGTCAATCAGCCCGCCCAACTGGCCAACGTGCTTAAAACGCTGACGGCGATCCAGTCCGACTTCAACCGCCTTGCAACGGGCGGCAAGAAAGTGTCGCTGGCCGACTTGATCGTCCTGGCCGGTTGCGTCGGTGTGGAGCAAGCCGCGAAGAACGCCGGCCATGAGGTACAGGTTTCCTTCACGCCCGGTCGCATGGATGCCTCGCAGGAGCAGACCGACATCGCATCCGTCGCCGTCCTCGAACCCATCGCGGATGGCTTTCGCAACTACCTCAAAGCCCAGTTCACCCTGCCCGCCGAGCAATTGCTGATCGATAAGGCGCAGTTGCTGACACTGACCGCCCCGGAGATGACGGTGCTGTTGGGCGGCCTGCGCGCGCTCAATGCCAACGAGGGCCAATCCCGGAACGGCGTCTTCACCAAGCGCCCTGAGAGCCTGACCAACGATTTCTTCGTGAACCTGCTCGACATGGCCACCGAGTGGAAGCCGGCCACCACCGACGCCAACCTCTTCGAAGGCCGGGATCGCGCCACGGGTGCCGTTCAATGGACCGCCACGCGCGTCGATCTGGTTTTCGGCTCAAACGCCCAGTTGCGGGCCTTAGCCGAGGTATACGCCAGCGGGGATGCGCAAAAGAAGTTCGTGCATGACTTCGTCGCGACGTGGGAAAAAGTGATGAACCTGGATCGCTTCGATCTCGGAAAGTGACTTGGAGCAGTTGTCAGGTTGGTGTAGCGACTTTTGTGGTGCGGGCTTCCAGCCTGCATTCGGAAAGCAGGCTGGAAGCCTGCACCATAAAGTGGCACCAACCTGAAAACAGCTTTAGCTCTGGCGGGCGAAATGAATCGGAGCAACGCACGTCCCATTCTCGCGTGAGCTCTCGTAAACTCTTGCCGTGACTGGCGGAAATGAAAGAACCCCGCGATCCTTTGGAAGCGGGGTTCTTGGTTGATCGGTCGGTCGCTCAGTTTCGCGACCGAATGTAAAACTCCCCGAAGGCAACCCTCCTCATAAACATTCGCGCGTGTGGGCATGGAACGGGGCGTCAAGAGTCGCGTATTGACGTATTGGCCGCTCATGGTGGCTGCTGCGCCGCAGTGCCAGCTCATCGAGTCGCAGACTGAATGGGTGGCGTCGGGGGTGGACGAACGGCGGGGTCGTGAGTTTCGTCTACCCACCGGCGTAAGGTTGCATAGACTCGCGTTAAGTCGACCGTGTGCGTCGGGTCCTGAGCGAGATTATGCATTTCGTCGGGATCCTTTGTGAGATCATAGAGTTCCAGAGCCGGTGGCACGCCGTCGAGCGACTGAGGGTCCATTTCAGAAAGAACGCGGTAGGGCTCGGGAAGTTCTGCCTTCATGCGCACGATCTCAGCATAGGTGCGGTTTTCCCACGGCTTTGCATCCTTGCTATCCGCCTGCACCTGCCGCCAGGCGGGGATGAGCTTTTCGCGATAGATCAGGTGCCAACGCCCGTCGAAGATACTGCGCTCTTGCATGCCGTCGTTAGGCAGCGGACCTCGGTCGGAGATCTCGGCGGCCACGAATTCGTGCGCCTTGTTGGCGTGGCCGGCCAGAACCGATCGCAGCGAGAAGCCATGAGAGTTGGGCAGTTGCTCAAGTCCCAGCATGTCGAGAAGAGTGGGGGCAAGATCGAGTTCACTGACGAGCGCGTCGCTCTTCACGGCGTGGGAGACGCCGGGGCCACTGATACTCAAGGAAATGCGTAACCCAAGGTCGTACAGAGTCATCTTGCCGTGCGGAAACGCCGGCCCGTGGTCTCCACCCATGCAGACGATCAAGGTATTGTCTAATTGTCCGACGTCGCGGAGGGCCGCGACAGCTTCGCCGACCATCGCATCGGCGCGTTCGACAGCGGCAAGATATTCAGCCCAGTCTTGCCGAACGGCGGGCGTGTCAGGGAGGAAAGCGGGGAGCTTTACGTCCACCGGATCTACTCGGATTTTGACCTTGGAACTATCCGGGAAAGGCCTGTGCGAACGGCCGATGTTGAGAAATAAGTGCCAGGGTTTGCCTGTCTTGGCAGCCCGACCTATGAAACCCGCCACCGTCTTGCCATCCTCCCCCGGAAGGAACTCGTCATACGGAAACTTCTCGTTCGGTGCGACGTGAAGCTTGTGGGTGACACCCTGATAGTAGCCGGCGGCTTTCAATCGCTCGATTAGCGTCGGTAGATTTGCATGAATGCGATTGTGCACATAGACGGGGTTATTGCGCTCAGCTTCGGTGAGCGAGGCGGCGGGTTTTTGAAAATTTTGCGTATTGTTGAGCAGGCCGTTGGTATGGTTATGCAGGCTGGTGTAGATCGCAGCCTTGGAGGGTGAGCAGACGGGGTAGGCAACAAACGCGTTTTGAAAGTAGACACCCGATCGGGCCAAGGCATCCATATTCGGCGTCTGCAATCCCGGTGTGCCCAGGTAACTGAGATGCGCGCCTTGGTCTTCAGTCAGGATGAAAAGAATGTTGGGCCGCACCGCGTGGGCACCGTGAGAATCCTCTGTCGCTTGCGGCTGGGCCCCAACTTGCGCAGCAATCCCGACGACGACACACATCACGACGAACGAGCCAAATTTACGTGCGTTCATGGATGCTGTTCCTTCGTCCCCGATGACAAACCTGCGGATGCCTTGCCGTCCGAGCCAGTCAGTTCGATGGCGGCCACGTCCGGCATTCGATCTAATTTTAATCATTGATCAGGTCATTAATGTGGTCAGTGATTGACGCCTTTTCGGTGATCGATTTCTTAACCGCGATGGGCATTTGGGCATTCCATGCCTGCCACTTTGCCTGCAAATCCTTGACTCTCTCTGCCTCGGGTCCGGCGAGGTCGGTCTTTTCCTCGACATCTTTTTCGAGGTCAAAGAGATGGGAAATTCCATCGGCGGTGCGAACGAGTTTCCATTGGTTCTGGCGTACCGCACCGTTTCCATCCATTGCAAAAAACAGCGCGTCATGCGACGGTTCCTTCTTCTCGCCCTTCAGGTAGGGAGTAAGGTTGACCCCATCAAGTTCCAGCGGGGGTTTCGCACCGGTCAACGCCATGACCGTGGGAAAAACATCCAGCGTGCTCACCGGGTGAGAACAGACCAGACCTGCCGGAAAGACACCCGGATATGCTGCAACAAATGGAACCCAAATTCCCCCCGCAAAGACGCTCCACTTGTAGTCGCGCAACGGCAGATTTTCGCTGCGGTTTTCGGGATGCCCAGGTCATCGACAATGATCACCAGCACATTGGGGCGCGTGGCTGGACTCGTTTTAGCAATTGCCAAAACCGTCCAAACCAAGCACAAAACTGAAGCGAAGAATGTTTCCATGATGAAATTGCTCTGTCCACTCAATGACGTATGTGACGCTGAAAACGCTGATTGTGGGTGTATTCAAGGGTGTGAGTCCTTCGTCTTTGTCGTCCAGTCCGCCGACGCCTTTGCATCCGAGCCGGTCAGTTCGATCGTGGCAATGTTCGGCGTGTGATTACCCGGGAACGCCAAACGCACATGCACCAGTCGACCTCGGACAGGCAACTCTACCCGCAAATCCTGCCAGTCTGTTTGGGCAGCGAGACTGAACGATGTGCTCTGGCCGGCGACGAAGTCAGTCTGCTCACTGGTACGCCAAGAGAATTCGCCCGCGCCTCCGGCAGGACAGCGAACTCGCAAAGTGGCCGTCACCGGCCCGGTAAGCTTCAGATTGTTCCGCGTAATGAACGGCTTGGCTGCGTTCTTTCCGGTATGGATTTGCAGCGCTCCATCGGTCACGACAAGTGTGCAATTGCGACCCAGCCACCCTTGAGTGGCATTGACTTCGCCCGCAGCGGAGGCAGCGGTGTTTACGGCCGGATGTATGGGAGGCCGTATGCCCGTCACGGCGGGGCCGAGAACGTGTTCATCGAAAAACTTCTGGTCCTCGCCCACTACGCTACGGGGCAGGCCGGGCGGCGGCAGCGTGGCGTTCCAAGCCATCAGTTGCTTCTCGAGATCCGCCGCGACCTGCGGGAATTTGTCGATCAGATTATGGGTTTCGGCCTGTCCGTCCGGCTCGTTCATGTCGAACAGGTAACGTTCGTCCTTGCCGAGCAGGATCAGTTTCCAGTGACTGGCGCGGATGGCGGCCTGAGAGCGCCAGCGCCAGAACAAGGCGTCGTGCGGGTTACCGGGTTTTGTGCCCTGGACGAATGGAATGAGGTTCACGCCGTCGAGCTTTTCGTCGCCCGGAAGGCCCGCAAGCGCGATGGCCGTCGCCGCGACATCAAGGTTGATGACGGGCGGCTCATACGTCTTTCCCGCGGGCAGAGTGCCGGGCCAGACGGCCATGAAGGGCGTGCGAATACCACCATCGGTGAGCATTCCCTTCTCACCGACGAGTGGGAGATTGAGTGACCCGTTCCACGCACCGGCCTTCAGCGGGGCGCCATTGTCGCTGATGAAGAAGATGAGGGTGTTCTTTTCGATCCCTTCGGCCACCAGTTTGGCACGCAGCTTGCCGATGCCGTCGTCCATCGCGGCGATCATCGCGATCGCCTGACGCCGTTCTTTCGGAAGATTCTCCGGTGTCTTCGAAAACCACGGCTCGGGCGATTCCAGCGGCACGTGCGGCGTGAAATAAGCGAGGTATAGAAAAAAAGGATCGCGCTTGTGGCGATCGACGAACGAGAGGGCGGCGTCGGTCTGCCAGACGCAACGGAAGCGTTTGTCGGTGAGCGTCTGCGGGGCGTTAGGGAGTTTGTTGCCCGCAAGGTCGTGTGAGGCGACGAAGCTGTTCATCGCGCCGGTGTAGTACTCATCAAATCCCTGCGCAAGCGGAAAGAACGCAAGTGCCCCTGCTTTCCGATTCGCGCCCGCTTCGTTGTCGCCCCCCTTTGCCGGCGGTGGTTCGAGGTGCCACTTGCCCACCTGGCACGACACATACCCCGCGGGCTTGAGCCGCTCCGCAATCGTAAGCTCGGCCAGCGGCAGTGGACCCTTGGTGTTGTCTTCAACGCCAAATCGCTGCTGATATCGCCCCGTGATGACCCCCGCACGGGACGGCACACATTGCGGCGCGCTGACATAGCCATGCACGAACCGCACGCCATCGCGAGCCAGCGCGTCGAGGTTCGGCGTGCGAATATCCTTGTCGACGCCCTGGGCACCGAGGTCGGCGTAGCCGTGATCGTCACTGTAGATGAGGATGATGTTGGGTCTTACGCCCATTGGCGTTGCCGGCTCAGCCGCAGCTGCACGGCCACATAGGAAACTCGACAACAACCCGAGACTAAAGAGCAGTTTCACGCGCAATCCTTTCCGAAACTCAAGCCTTTCGGCGGCGAAATCGAGCCGGGCATTTCAGCGTGGTATCGGCGAGCGGGTCTCATTTGAAATCCCAGCGCCTAGGCTTCTCCGCCGTCTTCAGCTCAATCGACTTGACCTGTACCTCCTGGCTTTGCGCGGGGAGATAGATGCGAAGAATGCCGACGGTGACGTCACCCGGGATTTGCACGGAGATGTCTTGCCAGTCCGTGCCGGCTGCGAGTTTGAACGGGACCGATTGCGGCTCGCCGGGCGTCTTGCCGCCCGCAAGCCACTCCACCTTTCCGTCGCCGCCTGCGGCGCAGCGGGCACGCAAGGTGACTTCACCGGGCCCCTTCGTCCCGGCACTCATGCCGAGGAACGGGGTGGTCCCTTTACCCGTGACGACCAGGGCTCCATCCTTCATGGTGGCAACGCATTGACGCTGGGTCCATCCGAGCGTGGGTGATTTTGATGCGTTGGCCGCCTTGGTGGCGTCGCCCTTTGCGCCGGGCGCCTTGGTCGGGTCATAAGCGGGGTTCAACTTTGGAATGACCGCGTCGGTCCCTTTCAGGAAGCCGCTGATCAGCTCATTCAGCTCACGGACCAGCTCCGGCTTATCCGCAGCGATATTTCTCGTTTCGCCCAGATCGTCCTTCAGGTTGTACAGTTCGAGCTTGTCGCTCGCATCGGCGTTGCCGGCGAACAGGCGAATCAGCTTCCAGTCACCCCGTCGAACATAGGTTCCGGGGTGCTGGCCACTGGCGGGTGTGTCGTGGGGGAAGTGGCAGAAGATCGCGTCGCGCGGAAGCGTGCCACCCTTGATGGCCGGCACGATGCTGATGCCGTCGGGCTTCGCCGCTGCGGGCAGCGGCACGCCGACCATGTCCAGGATCGTGGGCAGCCAATCGATGCTCTGGATGATCGTGTCGTTGGTGGTGCCTGCCTTGGTCACGCCAGGCCAGATGACCATGCACGGCTCGCGCGTCCCGCCTTCGTAGAGGCTGGCTTTGCCGTTGCGCAGCGGGAGGTTGCTGGTTGGCGGCCAGTGCATGTCGGCTTGGAAGCGGGCGCTCTTGTGCTCGGTGTGGGCTCCTTCGGTGTCGCTGTCGACGCCGCCCCAACTGACACCGCCGTTGTCGGAGAAGAAGACGATGATCGTCTTGTCCAGGAGGCCGTCCCGTTCGAGCTCGGCCATCACTCGGCCAACCCCGTCGTCCAGGCTCTCGACCATCGCGGCGTAGACTGGGTTGCGCTGCGGATTCTTCGGGTCGGCCAGCTTGCGGTATTTGGCGACGAGTTCGTCCTTGGCGTCATAAGGAGCATGCACGCTGAACTGCCAGTAGCTCGCGAAGAAAGGGTGGTCTTTGTTCTGGTGGATGAAATCGACGACGTGTTGCGAGAGGGTGTCTTCGATGTGCTCGCCCGGCTCGCCCGAAACGCCCAGCGATGCGGGGAACTTCCACGGCGCGACGTAACTACCCGCCGGCCCCGGCCCGGGCCAGTGCGGCCAGTCCACCTCATACCCCTGTTGCAACGGCGAGTATGGCTCTGCGCCAAGGTGCCATTTCCCAAAGTGACCCGTGTGATAGCCGGCGTCGTGGAGGACCTTGGGCAAGGTGACATAGTCGGTCTTCAGGCGGGTCAGGCTCTCGGCGACAAGCACGCGCTGCCTGGGGTTCCCCTTGGAAAGCTGCTTCTCAAGGATGACCTGCGGCAGGTGACAGGCGGGTGCGGTGATACCCGTGCGTGCCGGCCACAAACCCGTGAGGATGCTGCTCCGCGTGGGGGAACAGAGCGGGTTGGCTGCGTAAGCCTGGGTGAACCGCACGCCGCGCGATGCCAGCTTGTCGAGATTCGGAGTCTGGTAGTAGGTGCTGCCGTAGCAGCCCAAGTCACGCCAACCAAAATCGTCGGCAAGGATGAAGACGACGTTGGGTGGGCGGTCGGCCGCACGAGCCGAAACGCCGGCAACGAGCAGAAGGAGGAGAAACAAGAATGACACGTACTTCAAAATAAACTACCTCACCTTTCTATTCGAACTTCCATCATCACGACCTTTCGATCAACCATCAACCGCCTCCTGTATTTCGAGCCTACTCCGCCGGTATAACCAGGTCAATCGACACGGGCGTGTCTTGGGGCTTTGTGATACATTGAGCCCGAAACCGCTCCGGCGAGCCGCAACGCCGCGGCCGTTGCGGATGGTGTCCGACCCCTCTGCGAAGGACAATTGCTCCAATGAGCCAAATGACAATCCGCAGTCTGTGCGTCCTGTGCAGCACCTTGCTACTGTTTCCGCTGAGCTTGATGGCGGCATAACCAGCGGTGCCGGACCAGAATCCAGCACCGATGGCGAGCTTCGGGCCGACTGGATCGGCTTTGACCAGCCTCATCCCGCCACCCCGCACGGCGACGATTGGTTTGACATTGAACAGGCCCACTGGATTTGCCATCCCGCGTCGAAAAAAGGCGAGAGGTTTGTGGCCTTCTATCGGACGACCTGCCAGGTGCCACCGGACGCAAGCCGGGTCACGATCGGCATGGCCGCAAATTTCGTGGGGCAGTTGTTCGTGAACGGCATCGAGGTGTTCCAAGCGGGGAGATCCGCGGTGACACGGAAGCTGCCTACGCCCTTGTATGTCGCTATCATCTCTACGAGCCAGCGCAGGAACCGCTGATGCGCGCTAAGTTTCACCATCGCATGCAGGCCGACGAATTCCGTGTGCTGACTGGTTTCAACGGCACCGGCGACCTGTTGCCGGGACTGACCGCCATCGGGCTGGCGTTCGACGCCGCCCAAACCCTGCTCAACGAAGAATCTCCAGGGTGGGGTGCAATGGTGAAATTGGGGGCGACGACGATTTGGGAACACTGGGATGGCAAGAAAGCCGACGGCACCTTTCTGGAGCCGAACGTGAACTCCTTCAATCACTACACGTTTGGTGGTTGCGGCGAGTGGATGATGGGCTATCTCGTGGGATTGCGGGCTGAAACACCGGGACTCAAGGCAGTTCACGTCGAGCCGGTCATCGTCCCCGGTCTGACAATGGCGGACGGCGTCCCGCACTCCGGGCACCGGTCGGGCGTGGCGCGAAGGTCGTATCCACACTTGACGCACGACCCGTTGGCCCGGCGCTGCGCACGCCGCAGCTCGGTCACCTTTCGGTAAGTCAGAGGCAGGCTGACCAGCGAGAGCACGATCGATGGAAAGAATGCATGCCAAGTATTGCGCCACGGGGGGTTGATACCCATGATCGTTCCGAGGAACAGGGCAATGCTCAGCATGTTGGGGATGTCGGAGTTCAGAAAGATGCGCTTAATTTTGTTCATCATTCGCTCTCCTGTGGAGGTCGCGTATTTCGCAGCACAATGAGTGCGGGGCCGAGCAGCTCGGCCCCGCACACGTCGTTGCACTCATGGTCAGTGGCCGCTGATCTCCGCCTGAGTTGCGTCTCGGATGCTCAAGTCTCCGAAGACCGCCCGATAGGCCTGGCGGTCCTTGCCGCGAGTCCAGAACACGATCTTTGCCGTATCGCCCAGGCGGGCGTCGCCGGGCGTGTAGTCGTACTCCTTCCCCTTCGAATGGCTCTCCAGTGAGGACGTCAGGATACCGGCGTCACTGATCGCCTGGCGCTCTTTTGGGTCTAGCTCGGCGTTGTTACTGTCCTTGGTCAGGACAATCACGAGGTCCGCCGAATCGGTCAGCGATTTCGGGAAGTGCCCGTTCGCCCGCTTGGCGTAGACTCGAAGCAGGCCGGCGACCGCCTCACAAGGATCAACCTTGGCCGGCGCTTCGACGGTGGCGGTTTCCACGGTGTAGCCCTTCGGAGGCGTCAGGCTGAAGATCGCATCGTCCAGCGGGCGGTCGAACACCAGGTCGGTCAGCACCATCTTCACCTCTTGCCCGTCCGCCGACGCCGACGATTCAATCCGCAGGGGAAGACCCGATTTGGGATCCACCCACATCGAGATGTGCTGAACATCTTGCTGCATTTCGAAGCCCTTGGCGTTGACATCACCGATCTTGAGGTCGGCAATCGGGGTGCCCTTCGCATCGGCCAGCTTCTTAAAGCCCTCCGCAGTATCAAATGAGCCTCCGCCTTCCGGCAAGCCGCCGATCACAGTCACTAGATGAGCGGTTTTAGGATTCGGCGACCACGAGAGGATTTTACCGGCCACCGCGTCGGTGATCATCACGCCAAACGCAGTGTCCACGCGAGCATGTCCAGGCTCTTTGATAGAGATGGTGGATGAGCCAAAGGGTGCCTCCTTGCCGTTGATGACGGTCGTCATCCGATATTGGATCGTCTGCGCGGACTTGATGTGCTCCGCCACGTTGGCGTAGCTGATGCCTGATCCGGCACTCAGAAGAAGCAGCAAGGCCCAGACCATCATGCCGCCTGTGCTCAAAGTGAGCGTCGCGGCGATTTTATGAACGCGTATCATGTGCAATGTCCTTTCCAGGAAACTAACGGGGGACTGAGGCACGGGCACACAACGCAACAGAGCGTTTAGTACATGCCGGTGAACCTCGGGGGTAGGACCCTCGACATCGTTCTCTTCGCGGATGGCTGATAAGGAGCGGGCGAGGACGTCGTTCGGGGCCGATTCTCGGTCGTCTATTAAAGAGTCCATGATCGAACCTCCTCAGTGGAGTTGGGCCGCGGGGCCAGTAGGTCCCGCAGACGCCGCCTTGCCCTGGCCAGCCACATGCCGACCAGGTCTTGAGAAACGTCCATTTCGTCGGCAATCTCCCGATAGCTCCAACCTTCGCGACAAAACAGCCAGAAGACTTCCGCTTGATTTTGCGGGAGTTGAGCCACTGCCGATCGCAGGCGTTCGGCAAGTTCGGCGTTCTCCGCCTGATCGAGCGGCGTGTTAGCAGAAGCGTGCGGACGATCGTGGATCAGATTCGCCTCGTGATTGTTCCTGCGAACGCGCTTGCGCAGCCGGTCGATCGCCCGGTTTGCGGCAAGCCGCTGCAACAACGAACGCCAGTTTCGGACGGGCCTTGTCTTCGAGTATTCCAAGGCGGCCAAGCACGCGTCCTGAAAGCACTCGTCAGTGTCGGCCCGATTCCGCAACACCCGCCAGGCGGTTTGCCAGGCGGACGGTCCATCACGGGTCAAGATCTCTTTCCAATCAATCATCCACGGCTCCAACCAACCAACCGTTCTGTCGAAAATGATGTCGTTCGACCCGGCCAATATCTAACGCTCAAAATTATTCGCCGCCACCCCCGAATCGGCATCCAAAGCCACCGCGTGATTTCTGTGACGATCCAGTTTCTCGCGCTGTTATCCTATGGAAGCAGTGTCAGGAGCGTCGAATGGATGAGGATCAGAACGAGCATTTGGCCCGGCAGTGGACAGCGGCACAGCGATCCGTGAGTGCGTACATTTTTTCCCTGGTTCCCAACTTCCACGAAGCCGAGGAAATCCTGCAGCGTGTCGCCGTCGTACTGGTACGCAAGTTCGAGCAGTACGATCGAAACACCCCTTTCGTCGCATGGGCGATTCGCGTGGCACAGTACGAAGTAATGTATTACCGCCGGCAGCGGGCAGCGGATCGACACATATTCGACGGCCATCTGATGGAGCAGGTCACCGAGGCGCACGTCGGGCTGGCGGACCAAGCCACTCCTGCCGCAGAGGCGTTGCGCGAATGCCTGAAACGAGTGACGGGTCGATCCCGGCAGGCGATCGACTTGCACTACGGCGAAGGGCTCAAGCCGGCCGTTGTCGCTGAAAAGCTCGGTGTCGGCGCGGGGGCGGCCCGGATGCTGCTCCTGCGGGTATGAACGCTCCAGTGAAGTGGCGCCCCATCGCGACGACAACCGCCCTCGTTCGCACTGACCTGTCAGGCAGCGGGGAAGCCATGCGGCCCCGTCTGCTCTTCGTAAAAGTTTTTGACGTGGCGTAGGCGAGCATTATTATAAGTACGTGAGGCCGACCGGCATTTACGCACTAACGTTACCCACTTGTCTATCGCGATCATCCCCTCAGGAAAACATGAAGATGCAGCTCAGCGTTTTGCTGTTGTTGGCCACGACTTTTGGAACGATTGCCTTTGCCGAGTCCGCGCCGTCGGTCAAGCCGAATATCTTATTCATCGTCGCCGACGACATGGGGTTCTCCGACCTGAGCTGCTACGGCAGCGAGATTCAAACCCCCAGCCTCGACCGTATGGCCGCCGGCGGGTTGCGGTTCTCGCAGTTTTACAATACGACGCGCTGCTGGCCTTCCAGGTGCTGCATTCTGACGGGCTATTACGCTCAATCGGTGCGGCGGGATGCCATTACAGGCATACCAGAGGTAAATATCGCGGGGGGCAGCGGCGGCGTGCGCCCGCGATGGGCGCAGTTGCTCCCGGAGTATTTGAAACCGCTTGGATATCACTCTTACCACTCGGGCAAGTGGCACGTGGACGGGAAACCGCTGGACAACGGGTTTGAACATTCCTACATGTCGGCCAACGGCGAGGGCTATTTCTCCGCGAAGGGCCATGGCGAAGACGGTGCGAGGCTGCCAGTGGGCAAGGTCGACGGCAGCTACTACTCGACCACGGCGATCGCCGACTACGCCATCAAATACCTCAAAGAACACTCTCAAAAGCACGCCTCGGAGCCGTTTTTTCAGTACCTGGCATTTCACAGTCCTCACTTCCCGATTCAGGCACCACCCGAAGACATCGCGCTTTACAAAGATCGTTACAAGACGGGCTGGGACGCGCTTCGCATCGAGCGTTTGGAGCGCATGAAAAAGCTGGGGATCGTCAATTGCGATCTTCCACCGTTGGACCGGAATATTATCCCGCACTGGAACCTGCCGGAATCGGAACTGAAGAAGAGGATCGGCCCAGACGAAGTTGGCTACGCGGTTCCATGGGACACCCTGACGCCCGGTCAGAAGGAATTTCAATCCGCCAAGATGTCGGTTCACGCTGCGATGGTGCATCGGATGGATACCGAAATAGGTCGGGTGCTGGATCAACTCAAGGCGATGGGAGCCATCGACAACACGATCATCTGCTTCTTGTCCGACAACGGCGCCTCGGCCGAGCAGATTATCCGCGGTCTTGGCGAAGATCCTTCGGCACCGATCGGTTCGGCGATAAGCTATCTGGGCATCGGACCGGCTTGGTCTAGTGCGGCGAACACTCCGTTCCGGCTTCATAAGTCCTGGAATCATGAGGGAGGCATTTCGACGCCTCTGATCGTACACTGGCCTGCCGGCATCCGGGCCCGTGGTGAGTGGCGAACCAACGTAGGCCATCTGATCGATCTCGTGCCGACCATCCTGGACATTGTCGGCGGCGAACAGCCAGCCACGGTGGCCAGCTTGCCGGTCCCGCCGCTGCCGGGCAAAAGCCTGGTTCCCGTCTTCACGCGGGACGGGTCGGTGACACACGAATTCTTGTGGTGGTGTCACGATGGCAACCGGGCAATCCGCATCGGAGACTGGAAGATCGTTGCCGATCACAAAGGCCCCCTCGAATTGTACGACTTGAGCACCGATCGCTCCGAAACGCAAAATCTGGCTTCAAAATATCCTGAGAAGGTTCAGGAAATGGAAAAGGTCTGGCTGCAGCACGCGCAGGAGTTTCGTGCGCTGTCCGAGCAAGACCCATCGCCCGATGGTAAGAAGAGGGCCGGGCGTGTAGATAGGAACGACCCGGAATGAGGCTGACATAATGGATGCGTATCCCAGTGGAGATGCGGCTCCTGACGGCCGATGCAACTACCGTCACGTCGGCGGCGTTGCGACTGTCGCCGCAGCAGCGGCGCGGCGTTGATCTGATGATCTCTGCGTTAAGGCCCGAAAATGAAAGCATCGATTTGGTCTCTGCTGTGCTTCCTCGTCTTCCCGGCGCTAGCGGCGCAACGCGACAGGCCCAATGTTGTCTTCATTCTCGCGGACGATTTGGGTGTCAACGATTTGTCGCTTTACGGGAGTCGGTTTGACGAAACGCCGAATATCGATGCTTTGGCCAAACACGGCATGCGGTTCGATCAGGCCTACTCTGCTGCTCCAATCTGCTCTCCAACTCGCGCCAGCATCATGACCGGGCTGTACCCGGCACGCCTCGGAATTACCGAGCCCGATTGTCACCTGCCTAAGGTGGTGCTCGAGAAACATCTGAATCCCACGTCCCCGGTGGGTCAAAAGGCACTCACGGCCGAGAGCCTCACGCGCCTCAAGACCAGCTACTACACGCTGGCCAAGGCATTCAAGGACGACGGGTACGCGACGGCACACTTTGGAAAATGGCATCTGGGCCCCGAGCCCTACAGTCCGCTCCAACAGGGCTTCGACTCCGATATTCCGCACACCTCCGCCCCCAGCCCGCTGGGTAACGGGTTTTTCTATCCCTTTCACGTCTGGAAGGGCCATGGTAAACCGGGTGACAACCTCGAAGATGACCTGTGCGATGAGGCCGTGAAGTTCATCGAGCAGAACAAGGACAAGCGATTCTTTCTGAATTACTGGGCTTTTGAAGTTCACTCGCCCTGGCAGGCCAAACAAAAGCAGATCGACAAGTATCGCGCCAAGATGGACCCCAAGTCGTTGCAACGCAATCCGGTTTATGCGGGCATGGTGGAAACTTTGGACGAGGCGGTCGGCAGGCTGGTCGCGGCGTTGGATCGGGCAGGCGTACTCGACAACACGGTCATCGTGTTCTGCTCCGACAACGGCCCGTATTTCATTCCCAACGCGCAGTTCATGCCCGCCGAGTTTGCCAAGGTGCCCGTAACCAGCGCTCAGCCTCTTCGCGCAGGCAAAGGCACGATTTACGAGGCGGGCACGCGCGTCCCCCTGATCGTCATCTGGCCGGGTCGCGTAAAGCCGGGTGCGCAGACCAGTGCGCTCGCACAGAGCACTGACCTGTTCCCGACCTTCGCCGATATGCTGGGTTGGAAGCTCCCAGCGGATGTTCATTTTGACGGCGTGAGCCTTCGTCCGGTCCTGGAACGAAACGAAAAGGTCCGTGACGAAATCTTCTGTCACTTCCCACACCCCGAAGCTCACGACGAATACGAAATGATGCCCGCGATCACCCCGGCCACGCCCGCGAGCTCTGTTCGACAAGGCGATTGGAAGCTGATCCGCTTCTATTGCGACAACCCCGATCAGAGCGAGCGTTACGAGCTCTACAACCTTGTGGATGATCCCGGCGAGCGGCATGACCTGGCCGCTGCCCAGCCCGATCAAGTAAAACAGCTTGCCAGCCGGCTGGACGCGTTCCTGAAGGAGACCGAGGCGGTAGTGCCGCGGCCGAACCCCGCATACAACCCAAATCCCGGCAACCGAAAGTGATACGTGGGGCTAGGCGTAATGATGCGAGATTTGAGCGATGAATCCGCGAAGCCCGCACGGACATCGACACCAATGTGTTCCGTTGCACATAGGTCGGCAGCAAGCATCAAAGCAGGCGTGAATCAAATCCTCGCTTTGAGAAGGTTGGAAACATGAAATGCCTTGTCTTACTCATCCTGTGCGGCGTCGTCCGGGCAGATCTTGTCCGGGCAGCGGTTCCGAGCACTCGCCCTAATGTCCTCTTCATCCTCACCGACGACATGGGCTGGGGCGACCTTGGGTGTTACGGCAACAAGGAAATGGCCACGCCCAACATCGACCGGTTGGCAAAGGAGGGAACTCGGTTCACGCAGTTCTACGTGGCTTCGCCGATTTGCTCGCCATCGCGCGTCGCCTATATGACCGGCAACTTTCCCGCGAAGTGGAAGATCAACGACTACCTGCACAACCGAGCCGGGAACGCGGCCCATGAGTGCGCCAACTGGCTCGACCCCACAGCGCCCACGCTCGCACGAATGCTGCACGATGCCGGTTATGCCACCGCTCATTTCGGTAAATGGCACATGGGCGGTGGTCGCGATGTTCAGGATGCGCCATGGCCCGGAGAATATGGCTTCGATGAGCATCATGTGAATGTTGAAGGGTGCGGGCCGCGCATCAATACGTTTGGTTCTGCAAAGCCGGAGCCGGTCGAAGACAAGATGCTGGCCCGGTATGAGTTCACCGGCTTCTGGGCCGACAAGAGTATGGACTTTATCCGCCGGCACCGGGACAAGCCGTTCTACGTGGAGTTCTGGCCGCAGGACGTTCACACGCCGCATGTGCCGGATCCGGAAGAGTTGCCGTTCGTGGCCAACACACCGCAGCCGCATCAGAAATTCAACGCAGTATTGCGACGATACGATCGCGAGATCGGTCGCGTGCTGGACTTCCTTAAAACCGAGGGGCTCGAGAAGAACACGATCGTCGTTTTTGCGAGCGACAACGGTCCGGAGCCCTCCTTTCACGGCCAGCGCGCCGGGGGGTTGCGCGGCATGAAGTGGAGTCTCTACGAAGGCGGCATTCGCGAGCCATTGCTGGTGCGATGGCCGGGACAAATCCCAGCGGGAAAAACCGACGCTTCCACCATCCTGGGATCGGTCGATTACGCCCCGACCGTCTGCGGTCTGCTCGGCATTACACTCTCGAAAGAGGTGCAGTTTGACGGGATGGATGCCAGCGCCGCTTGGCGCGGCACGCCGCAAAATCGATCGCATCCGCTCCTGTGGGAATATGGCCGCAAGGCCGATTACATGTACCCCAGGGAGCCCGGTTCCCGAAGTCCAAACCTGGCCATTCGCGACGGCAAGTGGAAGCTGCTCATCAACGCCGACGGCACCGGTGTGGAACTGTACGATCTTGAAATGGACCCCAACGAGTCCGTCAACCTGGCGGAAAAGCAACCGGAGCAGGTCGCGCGGCTGAGCGCTGCGATCCTCGCCTGGCGAAAATCGCTGCCATGATACACGGTTGGATGCCGCCTCGCTTTCGCGAAAGGGACCTTGACCGAAGCTTCACCCCATATCACGCCCGCCACCCGCATTCTTCGAATCGGCCGGTATCTCAGCATTTCCGGCATCCTCGTCTGGGTGCTGGCGATGGTGCTTCTCTGGTCGCGTGCCTGGGCACGGCTTCTGCCGGACTGGGGCAACGGTGCTTGGAAAAAGGATGCATCTTCCTTTCACCGCACCCTCGCGTTCGCGGCCATCGGGCTGATGCTCGTTAGCTCCGCGCTTTTCACGATCGGCACGCATCTGGCCCGCCGTCACCTACGACTGGTCGGTCAACTAAAACAAGGCCTCTGCCTTCAATGTGGGTATGACCTGCGGGCGAGCAGCGGGCGATGCCCCGAGTGCGGAAGAGAGACGCCGACCTCGTCGTAAGCCCGATTCGAAGGAAGCTGAACAGAGTGACGACACCCTATAGGTAAAGCGGGATGATCCCATCTCCGGGACGGGTCCAATACTATTCAACACGCTTTTTTAGGGCCGTCCACGCGAGCGCGCCGCCGGCAAATTCAGTGTTGATTCCATCTGACCGAACGTAAGGGGCCATCACGCGATTCATATTGAATGGCGGCCTCTTCTCCTAATTCTGTTATCAAACGCGAGCAGACGCAACCACATCAAATGTAACGCAAGCAGACGCAATCACTCAGAAGGCTTTTTGGGACCGACACGCCGGACGATGGGAAATCGTCACGATTGGGGAGGACGACGAGCAGCGCCTGACCCTCGATGCCTCCGATGCGGGACTATCCAACGTCAAGTATGCGGTCACGACGGGGCCGCCACTCAGAGATGAACAGATAACCAAGTCTGAGCGGAGCGCGGAGTGGAGGAATGCGATGAATCGCAAGGGATATCAGAAGGTGGACGGAAAGTGGTGCAAAACGATAGACTTTACAGACCTAATAACCTCTACTGGAGGTATCGGCGCGGGCATCCGCGTGAAGTCCCCGGATAGCGCGGTATTGGATTTGGGCAGCGGTGCGGAGGGATCATTTGGCGTCTACGATTTGGAATTTGTAGCGGACAAGATCACCGGAAAAACCATGATCGAGGAGCCCAAGCAAGAGTTCTCTGTTTCCGGCACGGTGACTCGGTCCACCTCGGCGGGTGCATCGAAAGATGTCTCGCCGCCCGCCAAGGGTTAGACGGTCGCCCAGTACGAAGCGATGGAGGTTCCAGAGTTGGCTCGATACATCAATGGGCATTTTATGAGGGACCAGAAACAGGAAGTTATGGTTCACTGGAGTAATTCGTTCCACAACCTCTTAGCGGGCGATGCAGCGGATGCGATGGGATTGTCGGTTACAAGGCAAAGTTGGAAAAACTCAGGGATGTTGCGGAAGTCCACCGGTGAGTGCCAAAAGGCGTTGAAGGTGCTGTACGTCAAGATTGGGGGGACGGCGGAGAACGCTGAAGAACTTGCGGCCCCGGCGGCAGCGAGCGGTCCCGCGGATTCCACTAAATAACGGCCCGTTGCTAGGCGCTGGGAAATCAAAGAAGACGCGAATCTTTGTTAACGACACGGCATTGGTGAGTTACGGTCATCACGATGCAAAGGCAGAGTCCCCGCGGCCGCCCGAGAGTGCGGCCCATTAAAGGTTCACGTCCCCTTTGATTGGTCAACCAGACACTAAGGCAACGAGCGATAGGATCCGGCGGAGGGGTTGCAGTCGACCGAGGGCAGCATGTCTGGTCCGTGTCGTCGTCGCGGTGTCTCCCCCGGAGTCCCCTGGAACAGCCCCACCGCCAGAATCGTGCCGCGGCCGCCCTCGGCGTTAGCTATTCGGCGAGGAATTCTATCCGATTGGGTATCGCCCGAAGGTGAAGCGGGTGTTAATCTGGCGGCCCATGATCAGGAACCTTCTGCTTATCTTCACGATGACCTCGATGCTGTCCGAGCAAGCATTGGCAACTGAACACCCCGCCGCTGCTGCCAAGCCGAATATCCTGATCATCTTGGCCGATGACGTCGGGTTTTCGGATCTAGGGTGCTTCGGGGGTGAAATCCGTACGCCCAACATCGATGGGCTGGCCGCCAAGGGACTGCGTTTCACCCAGTTCTATAATTGCGCCCGATGTTGCCCGTCGCGCGCATCCCTTCTCACGGGACTGTACCCGCATCAGGCGGGGGTGGGGTTGATGACTTCCGATAAGGAAGCCAGGTTTCCCGGAGCCGGCGATCAAGGGGACAAGTTTCCAGGCTACCGTGGATCGCTGAATGCAAACTGCGTAACCCTTGCCCAGGTGGTTAAGACCGCAGGCTATAGAACTGGCGCGGTAGGGAAGTGGCACGTTGGCGATCGCGAACTGCCGACGGCGCGAGGTTTTGACGACTTCGATGGTTTTGTGAGCGGGTATGCCGTCGACTCGTGGCAGCCGCGCATGATGACCCGACTGCCCGAGGGCAAGCCGCAGCACACCTATAAGAACGGGGAGTTCTTCGCCACTGACGCCATGACCGATCACGCTTTGGATTTCATGGCCCAGATGCATGAAGGCGGCACACCGTGGCTTCTCTACGTCGCCTACCAAGCCGCGCACTTTCCCGTTCAGTCGAAGCATGAGGACATGGCGGGCTATGCCGAGGTCTATGCGCAAGGGTGGGACAAGATTCGCGAACAGCGGCTGGAGCGCCAGAAAAAA
The DNA here is from genome assembly GCA_025351525.1 of Humisphaera sp. Classification (GTDB taxonomy): domain Bacteria; phylum Planctomycetota; class Phycisphaerae; order Tepidisphaerales; family Tepidisphaeraceae; genus JANXVV01. The sequence goes on from JANXVV010000551.1 coordinate 21,338, forward strand.
ATGGGCCTGGTGCCGCAGGCAACGGTATTGACACCTCGCAGCCGGTTACCTCATCCCGATGCCGCCACGCGCATCGGCTCAATCACTGTGGATCGGAACAACCCTGCATGGGATTCACTGCCCGCCGACCGCCGCGCCGATCTGGCACAACGCATGGCCGTTTATGCCGGAATGATTACGGGTATGGATCGCAACATCGGGCGATTGCTGGACGATCTGCGAGCGAGCGGCGAGTTCGACAAGACGCTGATCGTCTTTCTCAGCGATAACGGCGCCTGCGCCGAGTGGGAACCGTTTGGATTTGAGATGAATCCGCCGCGCAGTGGACCACCGGGCCACGGCATTAATGCGGGAACCCAGGCACTGCCGAATAAACTCTACAAGGGGCCTGAACTAGCGAACATGGGCGGCCCCGGCTCGCTTTTCAGTTACGGGAGTGCCTGGGCTAACGCAAGCAATACGCCATGGCGATTATACAAGCACTATGATCATGAGGGCGGGATTGCAACGCCTTCTGTTGTGTCATGGCCAGCCATCACTGGAGCAGGGGGAGACGGCAAAATGGTCGGTGCGCCATGCCACCTGATCGACATCATGGCAACCTGCGTCGACGTGAGCGGTGCCAAATACCCAGATGCCCTTGCAGGTCGGCAGATTGAGCCGGCCGAAGGGGTGTCGCTTCTACCACTCCTAAAGGATCCCTCGAAAACCGCAATTCCCGGTCTCCCGCGCCTTTTGTTCTGGGAGCATGAGGGAAATGCAGCGGTTCGTTCGGGCGACTGGAAGCTGGTGCGAATCGCACGACGTGGACCTTGGGAACTTTACGATATGGCATCTGACCGAACGGAACTGCACGATCTCGCGGGCGCACACGCCGATTTGGTGGCCGACCTTGCTGCGAAGTGGGAAGCCTGGGCGGAGCGCACGCACGTCAAGCCATATCCGGGTAGCGCGGCAAGCGAAGGACCGAAGAAGACCCTCAAGAATGCAGGCCTGGAAGACTGATCATTGTTATTCCCGGTCCGGCGGCGCGGCCCTGGTCTTGGCCTCACTCTTCCGGGGCCCACCGGGCGCGGGAAAGACCTGCGACTGATCTTCCCCACGAAAAACGGGCGCGCCCAAGCCCGGTGTCAGTTCTGTTTTGCCTCGAACGCTTCGGGGCTGAACTAGCCGAGTGAGCTATGCCTTCGTTTCCGATGATACCCTACCACGATCCACTCGAAGATCGCATCGTTCGCCTCCTGCGTTGTGGCGAAGGTGCGCTGAAACCCCAGCTCGTTTTTCAAGCGGGCCCAGAGACTCTCGACCACCGCGTTGTCCCAACAGTTGCCCACACCGCTCATGCTGCACTCCAGACTGAACTCGATCAGCTTGTCCTGATACTGTTTCCCGGCGTACTGGCAGCCCCGGTCGGAATGATGAAGGACGGGATGTTTCGGCCGGCGGTTCACCAGGGCCATCTCCAGCGCTTCGACGCACAGATCGGTGTGGAGGGTGTCCTTCATCACGATTGCGCGCCAAGGAACACGGAATTGACGCTAAGTACCGCGCCTGCTGTGCGTTGTGGTGATCTGCAGCCTGCAATAAGTC
>JANXVV010000556.1 GCA_025351525.1 Humisphaera sp.
GCACGGGCGGGACGCCCATGCCACCGGCACCCAGATCGATTAACATAGCCACCCCGATCGGCAAAGCGAAGCAGATTGAATCGAGCGGTCGGGTGATGGCGGCCCAGCCTGCCAGCGCGCCGATCACCGCCGCCCAGCGCATTTTCTTAGCCCGCCGGAAATGGAGGTAGGCCCAGATGAGCAGCAAGCCGAGTAACGCCATCGGGAGATAAGAGAGCACCTGTATGGATAGTGTGCGGAACGTCGGCACGGCCAATACTAACAACGCCGCCAAGCCACCCCACACCCCATCCGTCAATTCCGCCGTGATGCGATACGTCATCGCCACCACCGCCCCGCTGATCGCGATCGAGATGACCCACATGGGCAGGTGAAACCAGATGGCAGGCACGAAGAAGATCGACGCGCCCGGGAAATACATGCCGGCGTAGACTGGCCGCGTGAAGATGTAAAAAGTCTGGAAGAAGTCGGCCATCGGATGGGCCGGCAGATACAGATGACCGCCGGCGAGCATGCGCACCTGCACCAGATACATCATTTCATCCTGCACGCGCAGCCCAAAATCGCGATGCTGGCGAAGGGCGGTCAGGGCGAGGTAGAGGCCGGCGACGAGCCAGATGCGCAGGGCGTTGTTTCGTCGTCGCCGCGCGGAGGGGTGGCGGTCGCGATCCAGCAGATCGGCTAACGGGCGATATCCATGCGGGCGGGTGAGAAATAATCCGAGAATCGCCACGCCACCGATGGGCAGGATAAATGCGCGTAGCGGTTTGCGGTCCTCTTGAAACCAGAACAGCACGGCAGCGACATAGAGTGCCACCCCGCCGAGCAATAGCGCCACGGGCCAGGCACCTTCCCGGCGGTTGGGGCGAATCAGCATTTGCGTCGAAGTGTCTTTGACGAAGCGGGTCACGGAACGCCTTTCCGATCAGGCTTGTTCGAGAAATCTCATGCGGGGCGGAGTGTAGGAAGGGGGCAAAGATGCGTCAACTGAAGGGCTTGATCAAATCGTCGTAAACGCGCAATACTTGCGACGCAAGAGCGGTCCAGTTAAATCGCTGCCGGGCGATCCTTCGGCCCTCCTGTCCCATGCGGGCGCGCGACTGCGGATCGTCGAGCAGTCTTGCGATGGCGGTGGACAGGGCGATCGGATCGCCGGGCGGCACCAGCAGCCCGGTCACCTGGTCGACGATGGTTTCGGCAATTCCACCGACGCGCGAACCGACGGCGGGAAGGCCGGAGGCCATCGCTTCAATCGTGGTGATGCCCAGTCCTTCGGCACGGCCGGCGCGATCGATCGCGCCGGGGTTCACAAAAATGTCGCTGTCGGCCAAAAGCTGCGCGACCTGATGGCGATTCAGCGCGCCTGGAAAATGGATCCGGGCTCGATTTTGGCTTCCCGCCACGATCGAATCGATTTCCGCACGGCATGGCCCGTCGCCGGCAAAAACGAGATGAACATTCGGGCGACCGTTCAGAAATGCATCGGCGGCTGCGGCGAGAATGTGGAAACCTTTGACTTCAATCATCCGACCGATGGCCGTCACGATGGTGGCGGTGGCGGGAATTTCAATCGGACAGCGCGAGGTTGTTCGCGGCGTGTCATCCTGAGGTACTCCGAAGGAGCCGGAGTACTCGCCGCAGGCGCTAGTTCCTTCGGAGTCAACCTGAGGCTGCGCCTCACCCGGAGAGGATGAAAATGGAACTCTTTCAGAGCAGTTCCTCAGGATGACGGGATGGAGTCGTTCTACGCCGCCTGATCGCAGTCGCGTTCCAAACAAGCGGTCATCGTAGCCCTGATAAATCACCTGCCCGCGGCAGACATACCCTTTCGCGGCGGCCTGCCCCATCGTGTAGGCACTGTTGAATAGCACTCGGTCGGCCATCGAAAGCGTGTGCCCGTTCAAAAAATTCGACTTCGGTTTGAGCGAATGAATGCTCACGACGAGCGGTTTGCGGGTGAGAATATTTGCCAGCGACGCGATGAATGCCGGCTCGACCCAGTGGGCGTGAATCACATCTGTGTCGTCGAGATTCCGCCAGATTGCGGCAGCCATGGCGGCAAGGAAGCCGGGCAGTTGCCATCGGGCATGTGCGTTCTGCTTCAGGTTGTCGGGGATTCCATTCCCGTAGGCGAGGCATTGGCGGGAGGGATGCAGCGTGTACTGGAATCGCTCGATGTGTACGCCATCGACCATTTCGAATTTGGCTGCGCCGGGGTGGTGCGGGGCGAGCACTTTTATTTTCGCGCGGTGATTTTGCACGAGTGTCCGGGCGAGATCGGCAACGAATCCGGGGATCGCGTCGCCGCGATGGAGAGGGTAGGTCGTGGTGACGAAGAGGACGCGCAGGGGCATGGGGAGGTTTCAGTCGAGCGAAGTAACGCGTGTCTTCGGCACTGCCGCCGTGACGACGGGCGGGTCGATTTGGCCATCCCCCGGCGTTTCGCGCATCACCGGAAGGCTCCATGAATCGTGCAATGTCAGCCCCTGCGGTGTTTCCGCGAGCGGTGGAAGACTGACCCCGGCGGTTCGGCGGTTCGAGTAAATTCGACGGCGGGCCAGGTAAAGCAGCTCTTCACTGATTCGCCGATGCCGCCCGAGCATGTCGGCCAACAGGGCCAGCACACCGAGCAAAAACCCCAGCGTCACCAGTACGCCGCCGATGGTGATCAACGACGTGAAGGGAGATGTCTTGTGGGAATGGAACAGATACCAGCTCCCCACAAATCCTTCCATCGCCGCCCCGAGCAGGAAGAGGAGCATGGCAATTCCACCGAAGAATTTAAGCGGTTGGATATCGCGCATCGCCCGAACGATGATCGGCAGACTGTTGACGGCGTACTTCCACACGCTGCCGGCGATGCGGCTCTTGCCGAACTCGCGCACACCGCGCACTTTGAGAGGCACCTCGGCGATGCGGACGCCTTTGCTGAACAGGTCGATGAAACATTCCTGCGTGTAGGTGAAGCGACCGAACAGCGTCATGCGGTAAGCGGATTCGCGCGTGAAGGCGCGGAATCCGCAGGAGACATCGGTGAAGTGGGTTCCGCCGCACACCCAGTTGATCATGCCGGTGACGGCGAGGTTGCCGTAGTATTTTACTTTCGGCATGGTCGGACGCAGCGCGGGGTCGGCGAATCGCGAACAGGTGACAAAGTCGGCTTCGTCCTTCAGCAGTGGTTGGATGAGTAGGCGAATGTCGGCGGGATCGAACTGACCGTCGCCGTCGATGTTGACGATGATGTCGGCCCCTCGACGCATGGCGCGTTCAATGCCCGTGCGGAAGACCGTTCCCAAGCCGCCCCCGCCTTTTAAGGTGACGACCAATGCGCCGGCGGATTCGGCCTCGACGACGGTGCGGTCGGTGCTGCCGTCATTGAGGACGATGACTTCAGTTTCGGTGATGCGGTCGATATTGCGGGGGACGCCGCGCACGACCTGGGCGATGGTCTTTGCCTCATTGAGCGCGGGAATGATGACAACGAGTTTCATGGTGATTTACAAAAGCGTCTTTTGAATGAGTGGTGGCATGGGCGTCGCGACCGTGCGTTCCAAGCCGAAAAATGCATGGGGGGGACGCCCATGCCACCTTATTCAAAGCACCCGAACAGGAAACAATTAACGGTGGACTTTTCAAAAATTCCCGCGTTCATTTCCGGGCATTCGTTTTGCATATTCCTCGCCAGGTAACCTATGCAAACATTATTACAACTCAATCCTCCAATTCCGATGAAAACGCCGCGTGGCGAGGGCATGGCTGTCATGGTAATCGATTATGGCCCGGACTTCGACCTCTGGTGGACGGTCATTTTGACCAAGGGGGAACATGTCGGTGAAATTTGGACCTATAGCAACCCGGAGGTGCGAGGGGTTGAAAATATTTCGTTGGGACGACAAGTTTCACTGAATGGGAAGATGGCGGGGGGGCAGCATCAAAATGGGAATGGAAATGGAACTAATCCCGAACCGGTGGTGGGCAATCATCCCGGCGAAAAGATGCCGCCGGAGCAGTTGAATGGCCGGCAATTCCGACCGCCGATGCGCGGGATTTGATGATGTTGAATTTTTGATTATTTAGCCGCCTCACTTGCGAGGCGCGTCCAGCGGGACAACCGCCAAACGCGCCTCGCGAGCGAGATGGCGAAATAATTAAAACGATATCGGGATTTATTTGACGGGTTTCTTTGAAGTCGGGGCAGTTGCACCGAATGCGAACAAATAATTAAACCCGATTCGTCGCGCCAAACTTTCGAGAATCACTGGCACTGCTATTCCCACCGCAGTTCCCACCACAAGATGCACGGCCAGTTGATGCACGTGCAGCACTTTCTGAAGCGCTACTCGGGCGGCGGCGGCGGCAATAACCTGAGCCACATAGATCGGCAAAGTCAACTCACCAAGCCATTCCAGCCATCCAACCATTCGCAGTCGGTCGATGAAGAACGCCATGGCGATCATTCCGGCGATGCCCATGGCGGCGGGAATGATCGCGACCCAATCGCGGGCGTTCAAACCGTGGGATATGGCAAATTGACTGATCGCAGACAGATGCGCGGGCAAGTGGGTTGGATTGAAATCTTTTGCCAACCAATATTCGCCTGCCAATAAAACCGCGCCGATCAGTGCGAGAAAAATCGCGGACATCTGCTTTCCTGGCCGTAGTATGAACGGTGCGAGCGATGCGCCGCCGGCGAAGTAGAAAAAATACATGCGGGTCTGATAGAGAACGGTCCAGTCGGAAAGCCATGCCAATACTTTGCCGTGTGAAGATACATGGATCCATTGGCCGAGCAAATAAGCAGTCAACGCAATCAGCGTGATGGCGGTCCGACCGATGCGGAGTTGATAGAGCGCCCAATAGAGCGTCATGCACACCATCAAAACGTACAGAAACCAGAATTGCGATCCGATATACGGTTCCCACGGCAATTTCAGGATTACCTCTCGTGGGGAGATATGGCTGCCGGCGTGCCCGGCCGCGACGGCCACGAAAAGACATTGAAGGATGGCCCACACCAAATACGGATAGGCAATCGTGCGGAGCTTTTGACCGAAAAAAGTGACGCCCAATTTTTGCGCGCCCCGTTCGACGAAAAGTCCTGAAAGAAAAAAGAACAACGCCATGTGAAAGGCGTAAATCGCATTGTCGACCGCCACATATTGTCGAATGGCCGAGGCGGTGGCGACAATGCCCTGCTTGACGGTTTCGTGATCCACCTCGATCACGCCACGGCCCACATGTCCGAAGACGACGAGAATAATGCCCATGCCTTTGGCGATGTTCACCCACTGAATTCGCCCGCCGGCCCGCTCGGGTTGTATCAGGGATTTCTCATGGATCGCATTCGACATTTAGGCTCCAACAACTGTCCAGCGAATACTCAACGGCAAGCGGCTCGCTCCCAACCCATCGAATCGGCTGCCGCCGCAAGCTGCAATAACCGTTATCCGGGCGGGACATCAATTGTTTGGGCGTTCTTTTTCGGTTGTGACGCCTATCCGGTCTGTAAGGTTTTGTCGAAAAACTTATCACGTATCACATGATAAAGTAGTGGGTTTTGTAGGGTCCGCTGAGGTGGACCCTACGAAAGCAATTCCGAGTCGTCATGCGGCCGCGCCGCACACAGGACGAATATAATGAAGTGGCTGGAGGGCGGCAGTCCCCTGCCGCCGATGCGGCGGTCGAGGACGACCGGCCTCCATAATCCATCTTCGAAGCAGATCTCGTGATGCCAAGATGAAAAGCGCGTTGTTTCGAAAGATAAATAAAAAATATCAATTTTCAACATTATGAAGTGTAATATAGGTATCATTGATAAGCGGGGCGAGTCTTGCGGGATGTAGCGGATGCGGTGACTCCGGGAATTGCGTGTAACGTCAAAAAATGTGCAAGGGAGAGTAAGCCATTTCAAAGGCTTTCTTTTTGAGGGAACGAATGGCGGAAGCATTACCATTCACGGCACGGGAATCTTCCATTCTACCGTTCGCTTCCGCAGTGGCGACGCCGCCTCCCCCGTTACTGCTTGTGCAGCGCGCGGCATGGCTTCGTTACACCGTCGCGTGGGTTTTGGTGGGAGTCGTTTTCTTCGGGGTCAAAACGTTTCTCCCGACCATTGCCCTCAAGGCGCCTCTGGCACCCTTGCTCGCGATCATTCTGGCCTTGGCTTATTACCTCGGGGGTGGGCCGAGCTTTTTGGCAACGGTGGTCGGCGCATTGCTCATGCAGCTGTTCCTTCTGACACCCCGCGCCCAGGCCGGTGAATATGGAAGCGTCAATCAGTTGCGCCTGATTTTCTTTTTGCTTCTCGGCGGGCTGACCAGTTGGCTGGGGGGCCGATGGCATCGCAGCAGCGCAACCCTTCGCGATCGCGAGCAAAAACTACGCATCCTGCTCGATAAAATGCCGGTCGTCCTCTGGTCGACGGATGCCGATCTGCGTCTGACTTCCTCCAGTGCTGCTATGAGCTATCTGTTTCCCACCGGCGTCACCGCCGGAGAATCATCGTGTGAAATCGATCCCGATTTATTCCGCGACATCCCCGCGGATTCATCGGTTGGTGCCGCCCAGCGCAGGGCGGTGTCGGGTCAATCGGTCAGTTACCATCTGGAGCGCGGCGAGCGCTATTTCCAAGTTCAAGTGGAGCCTCTGATGGGGGCGTCGGGAACCTTCACGGGCAGTTTCGGGATGGCCTGGGATATCACGGCGCAGCATCGCGCGGAGATGTTATTGCGCCGGTCCAACCTGGAATTGGAAGCGCGTGTAGCCGGCCGCACCGAAGAGTTGGCCAATGCGAATCTGGTGCTGACCCGGCAAATCACCGCCCGGAAGATGGCCGAGATTCAGCGCGATACTGAGCGGGAACTTGTCGTTGCCGAGCATTCTGCGCGCACGGAGGCGGAAGCCTTGAATCGGGCGAAGGATCATTTTCTGGCCACCCTGAGCCATGAATTGCGGACGCCGATGACACCGGTTTTATTGACGGTGTCTTCGATGGAGAAAGACGCGAGTTTGTCGGAGGATGCGCGGACGTCGCTTCGCATGATTCGCCGCAATGTCGAGTTGGAGGCACGGCTGATTGACGACCTGCTCGACCTCACCCGCATCAGTCGGGGCAAGCTGCAGATGCGAAATGTCGCGACGGATGTCAATTCACTTTTGTGCCACGCGCGGGATGTCTGCGTTGCCGATGCCGCCGCCAATCGACAGACGATCGATCTGCGGGTGGACGCCGGACGTTGCTTCGTTCGCGGGGATGCCACCCGGCTGCAACAGGTATTTTGGAATCTGCTCCGCAACGCCATCAAATTCACGCCCGAAGGCGGCACGATTCGTCTGGTCAGCGCGAACGATGCATCGGGGAAATTGCTTGTGCAGGTGATCGACACGGGCATCGGGATTGATCCGAGATTGCTGCCGCGAATCTTCGATGCGTTCGAGCAGGGGGGTTCGGAAGTGACCCGCCGGTTCGGAGGACTGGGTTTGGGGCTGGCGATCTCCAAGGCCGTCATCGATCTGCACGGTGGGGTTTTGAGCGCACAGAGCGAAGGTCCGGGCAAAGGCTCGACGTTCACCGTGATGCTCCAGACCATCGACGCTCCGGCCCCGGTGATTCAAAGCGATATTCTTCCGACCGTGGAAATAAAACCTCTGCGGATTCTGCTGGTGGAAGATCACCCGGACACCCGCAAAGCCACCGCCCGTCTGCTGCGGATGCTCGGCCACGACGTGGCGACCGCCGATGGAGTTGCCGCCGGTTTGGAGGCGGCGCAGAGTCGGCCATTCGACTTGATCATCAGCGATCTGGGTCTCCCGGATGGCAGCGGTTTGGACCTCATGCGAGAGATCAAACAGCGGTATGGTTTGAAAGGAATCGCCCTGAGCGGTTTCGGAATGGACACGGATTTACACGACAGTTCCGAGGCCGGTTTCGATTGCCATCTCGTGAAGCCGGTTCCGCTGGAAGAATTGGAAGCGGCGGTGCGGCGGGTGGGTGGGTCGGAAGTGGAAGCGGCGATTTGAAGTGAAGCGCGATCCGCACGGGCGGCCTCGCAAGATTCGGAGTGATGTATGGTGATTCAGCACGACAAGCGTCCGATCCTCGTGGTCGATGATGAGCCCGATATGCTGAACTCGTTGCGCGGCCTTCTGCGTTACGACTTCAAGGTCCACACGGCCGGCAGCGGAGCGGAAGGGGTGGCCCTTCTGCAACAGCAGGAGATCCACGTGGTGATGACCGACCAGCGCATGCCGCAGATGACCGGCGTGGATTTTCTCAGGCAGATCAAGAGCGAACATCCGGAAGCCATCCGGGTCATCTTCACCGGGTATGCCGATCTGAATGCGATCATTGATGCCATCAACCTGGGAAACGTGTTTCGCTATGTCTCCAAGCCGTGGGAACCGGAGCAACTGATTGCGACGCTGCAGGAAGCGGGTGAGCAGTACGATTTGATTCTGGAGCGTCGCCGGCTGCTGGAGGATCTGAAGACGAACGAGGAAGGGTGGATGGCACTCGAGGAACAATTGAAAGAGGGGCGGGCCGGTCTGCTTTCCCCGGCCGCCACCGAACAACGGGAGATGCTCCATCAGACTGGCCGTGAATTGCTGAAAAGGCTGGGGACGATGCTGACGCGCCTTCCACGGGGTATGCCGTAACCCCAGGGAACGGGCACGCAATAACTTCCGCGTTTGATTGGGGTGGCACAGGTCTGCGCCGAAAATGGATTTTGGAGGGCGGTCGTCCTCGACCGCCGCAGCGGCGGCAGGGGACTGCTGCCCTCCAGCCGCCTCATTTCATTTGTCGTGTTGGCGACGGCTCCGGCAATGGATTTTGGAGGGCGGTCGTCCTCGACCGCCGCAGCGGCGGCAGGGGACTGCCGCCCTCCAGGCGCCTCATTTCATTTGTTGTGTTGGCGACGGCTCCGACAATGGATTTTGGAGGGCGGTCGTCCTCGACCGCCGCGGCGGCGGCAGGGGACTGCCGCCCTCCAGCCGCGGCCTACGTCGCCCGGGGCGGCGAGCGGGGAAGGAAGACGGTGAAGACGGTGTTGCCTGCGGGGTCGGAATGAACCCGAATCTGACCGCCGTGTTCGGTCACGATGCCGTGGCTGATGGCAAGACCCAGTCCCGTCCCCTTTCCCTGCGGTTTGGTGGTGAAAAAGGGATCGAAGATCTTGTCGCGGATCGCCGGGTCGATGCCGCTCCCGTTGTCAATCACCTGGAACTCCACGCCCTCGGCCAGGTTTCTGCTGCGCACGATGATCCTGCCTTTGTCCCCGCAGGCATCGATCGCGTTCAGGACCAGATTGAGGATCACCTGATTGATTTTCGCGGGCCGGCAGGTCACCGGCTGGAGTGGGGCCAGATCCCGCTCGATTTCGATTCCATGCCTGGCGACCTGTCCCCGGGCGATGTTGAGCGTGGACTCGATGCCGCTATTCAGGTCCGCCCAGTCCTGCACGTCGCCGACCGATTCCTGCCGAGCGAAGTCGCGGAGGTCTTTGACGATCTGCTGAATCCGCATGAGCCCCTCGCGGCAGCGGGCGATCAGATCCTCCAATTCCGTGAGCGTACACGGGAGATCGATTCGCTCGGCATACGCTTCAATCCGTCGATGCAGGTCGGGATCGCGTTCGAGAAGCGCCGGGTCGCCGGTCCGATAGAGGGCCAGAAGCTCACTGACGTAGTTCACGTCGCGCTTCATCACCGCCACGTTGTTAATGACGAACGACAGGGGGTTGTTGATCTCGTGGGCAACCCCCGCGACCAGTTGACCCAGGGCGGCAAGTTTCTCGGATTGAACCAACCGGCTCTGGGCCTGCTTCAGCGCCTCGTGAGCCTTCCGCTGCGAGTCGATGGCCGTTTCAAGCTGGCTGTTTTTTTCATTCAGAAGTTTTTCCGCCAGCTTCTGGTCGGACATGTCCCGGGCCACCGCGTAGATCAGCCCCTCGCCGACGGCCGGAACACACTTCCAGGCCAGCCACTTGTATGAGCCGTCGCGGCAGCGATACCGGTTCTCGAAGTAGAGCGACAATGCTCCTTCGCCCAGCTTTTGAGCCTCCGCCACAGTCACCGCCTGATCTTCGGGATGGACATAATCAAGCCAGGGGTGGCTCATGAGTTCGTGGATCGAGTACCCGAGCAGGTGCTCCCACGCCGGGTTCAACCGCTTGAAATAACCATCCATGCCCGCAATGCAGAGCAGGTCCATCGACAGGGAGAAAAAGCGGTCCCGCTCCTCCTCGGCACGCTTGCGTGTATTGATGTCGATGACCATGCCCATCATACGCACGGGCGTACCCGCCTGATTGCGATAGAGTCGGCCCTGCGCCTCAATCCAATGCACCGAGGCGTCGGGCCAGACGATGCGGCATTCCATGTTGAACTGACCGGTGGTCATGGCCTGCTGAAAACTCTGCGCCGCCAGTTCGCGATCCTCGGGGAGAACGTGCCTGATGAAGATGTCATAGCCCCACTCATCCAGCGGAGATGAATACCCGAATACGTGGTCATGCTCGTCGGATCGCCATGCATGGTCCGTCACCAGATCCAGATCCCAGAGCCCCATGTGGACCGATTCCACGGCAAGTTTGAGGCGCGCACCATCCACGCCAATCATGGCGTCGGTCGCGGAGCCGATGATCGCCTTCAGCCGCTCTTGGGAATCGGTCATTCGATCCTTTCGGAAATCCCGGTTCGCCTCCCTGCCTCACGTTGTCGCAACACCCCGTCACCACTCCACGATCAACGGCCCGGCCATCCAATACCCATGGCTGCCGAAGTTTTTTCGGCCATAAGTCCGGACCGCGTCGCGAAGCGGCATGTTCCATCGCCAGATCAATGAGGCGAAGTTGAGTTTGAATACAAACGACGTGATTCCTTTTCCGCGCGACATGGTAAAGCCTTGTGTTAGATTCCCTAACCTATTGTCGTCCGGCGGCGCGAATGGTTGCCTCAGAGCATGTTTAAAAACACGGCTGGGTGTGCCGTAGCATGGGCTACCAGCCCATGATTTTCTTTTTCAAATACAAAAACATGGGCTGGTAGCCCATGCTACGACAGTCTCCGCTGTGTTTTTAAACATGGTCTCAGAAATACCCCGGCCGGTATCGCCCCGGGCCGGCATGAAGCGCGGAGAAGAATGAAAGGTGACGCGAAATCTTCTTGCTATTCGAGATTTTTTTGAATGACGGCGATCAGGACTTCCTCACTGACGGGCTTCGGAATGGCCGGATGGCCGCCGATCATCCCGCCATTCGCCTCGGCTTCACCGGGGAGCAGCGCGGCGGTCAGGTACACGATCGGCGTGCCTTTCAACTGCCGGTCCTCCTTCAACTGGGCGGCGACGTCACCGCCGTCCAAATCCGGCATCATCACATCCAAAATAACCAGATCGGGCTTGAATTCCCGCGCGGCGTTGAGGCCTTCGGTACTGCGGTTCTCTTCGCGGACCTCGTACTCGCCGGTCTGCTCCAGCATGAGCTTGACCATCAGGGTAATGCCCGGTTCATCGTCGATGATGAGAATTCGTTTCTTGTTCATGGGTGATATACTCCTTCGCTATGGCGCGGGCCGGCCAACTCGTGGAGACCCGTCCCGCACGGCAACTCACACGCGGTCGCGGGCTCGGGCTGTCGTTCCGGCAGGGTGACAGTGACGCTCACGCCTCCACCTTCCCGGTTGCGAATATCGATCCTGCCGCCATGGAGCGTGACGACCTGTCGCACGACGCTCAAGCCCAGCCCGTTCCCCTTACCCGGGGGTTTGGTGGTGAAGAACGGTTCGAACACCTGCTCAAGCTTGTCCGGTGGGATGCCATGCCCCGTGTCGTCGATCTGGGCGACAATGCGGGCGCCGCCGGCGGGCGAAAAGTTTTTGGCGGACTCCGAGGGGAGGACGTACGTGCGCAGCATGATGCGGCCGCCGTGGCTCATGGCGTGCGCGGCGTTGATGAAAACGTTCACGAACACTTGCGACATCTTATAGTCATCCAATTCGACGCTCGGGAGGCCTTGTCCCAATTCCCGGTGGATGACGATGTGGTTTGCGACAAATTCGTGTTTGCTCAGAAGCAGCGACGATTCGATCACCGCATTGATGTCCCGAGCCTTGAATTCCAATTGCCGTGGAGCGGAGAAATCGACCAGTCCCCGCACGATCACCATGCCGCGCTTCACCGAATCCCGCATGATGTTCAGGGTGGATTGGATACCCGGATCGGCGCTCGCCGGACTTTTGGAGAGGTAGTCGATGCCGAAGCCGAGGACCGCCAGTAGATTTTTGATTTCGTGGGCCACCCCCATCCCCAGGCAACCGGCCGTCTCCATCCGCTCGGCGTCGATCAGTTGCAACTGCATTTGCCGCAATTCCTCGTGCGAGTTCTCGGCGACCACCATCGCCGCGACGAGTTCTTTTTGACTTTGAAACAACCGTCCTTCGGCGGTCAACAGTCGATCTTCAATCGGGGTGCCGCAGGCCGTCTCCGTCTGCAACCCTTCGTCACGGCCCGGTATCAGGGCCGCAGTTTGCTGACTCATATACATTCCTTCACGTATGTCGACGGGCAGTCATCCTTCGCCCGAACCTTCGGTGCGATCTACCCGTGGCGACACCCTCCACTTGCCTCTTTCGCAACATAATGCATCGCCCCATTGTTTTTCAACTGATAAAAAATGCGCGTCCACTATTTTTTGGAAGCCCAGGCATACTACGGGAAGGGGATCGTCGGCGTTATTTTTTTGGAATGAAGTAAAATGGGCTTTGACAGGCCTACCGCCTAAAATTCCGTTAAAATTGACGTTGACACCTCGTCGTCCCTCTGCGCAGGCTATGCGGATCGCAGGGGAAGGCTCAAATCGATACAGGAGTGAATTGGTCCATCGAATGGTTCGAGTGTCGCGTAGAAGCTCGATGACACGGCTCCCCCGGTTTACGTTGCAGCAAAGCGGCGAGGGGGGTCTCTGTGTCCTTTGTGGCTGTTTTGCGTAGGAACGGGTGAGTCGCTCTGTGGTGTCAACGTTCCGCAGAATCCGGGTCGTCGCCTATGGCTCCGATCCCGGCGTGAAGGGCGCACAGAACTTTGAAGGAAAATTAAAATGAACGAATGGGTTTTATCCGAGCAGAACCACGCGTTTATCGCGTCTAAAAAATGGGACGTGGTCGTGCTGCCTTTCGGGGCGACGGAACCGCACAACATTCATATGCCGTATGGCACGGATATTTTTCAAGTGGAGGAAGTGGGTCGACGGGCTTGCGAAAGAGCGTATCGGCGGGGTGGCAACGTGCTCCTGTTGCCCGCGATGCCGTTTGGTGTGAATACCAATCACCTGAAAGTGCCGGGCGGACTTGCTCTCAGCGTCACCCCGACAACTCTGCTCAAACTGCTGACCGATCTCGTCGATGCCTTATCCCGCCAGGGAATACGGAAGATGGTGCTGCTGAACGGCCACGGGGGCAACGAGTTGAAACCCCTCACACGCGAGTTATTTCACAAGACGGATATGTTTCTGTGCGTGTGTGATTGGTTCCGGGTTGCCGTCGATCAGTACCCGCGACTGTTCGCCGCGCCGGGTGAACATGCGGATGAGATGGAGACCAGCATGGGGATGGCGTTTTTCCCGCAATGGATGAAGCCCGCCGTCGCCGGAAGCGGGACGGCCAAGGCGATCCGTTTCGAGGCGATCCGCAAAGGATGGGTCGGCATCACCCGGCCATGGCATCTGCTGACCGAAGACACCGGTGTCGGTGATCCCGGCGCCGCGACCGCCGAAAAGGGGCGCGAACTTATGGAGATCGTGGTCGAGCGACTGGGTGATTTTCTATATGAATTGGCCGTCTCGCCGATGGATGAAAAATTCCCTTTTGAACCCTGACCGGTTAGCTTCCTGCCACTATGCGAATCATCCGCTTTCAATCGAACGGGAACATCCACCTCGGCCAACAGATCGACGATCGAACCGCCCTGCGGATCGAGGGCGATCTTCTCGGCACCCATCGTGTCACCGATGAAACGCTGAAGATCGAGAAACTTCTTGCTCCGCTGGTGCCGACCGACATTCTGTGCATCGGTCTGAACTATCGCGAGCACGCCGCCGAGAGCGGGTCGGCCATCCCGCAGAATCCGATGCTTTTCATCAAAGCCGGCAACACCCTCAACAACCCTTTCGACCCGATCCCCATCCCCAAACGCAGCAGCGAGATCGATTACGAATGCGAACTGGCGGTCGTCATCGGCAAGACCGCCAAGCATGTTTCCCGCGAAAATGCGCTGGATTATGTGCTGGGCTACACCTGTGCGAATGATGTCAGCAGCCGGGACTGGCAGCGCGATAAGAATCTGGGCGGTGGGCAATTTGCGAGAGGAAAATCTTTCGACGGTTTCTGCCCGCTCGGCCCGTGTATCGTGACGAAAGATGAAATCCCCCACCCCAACCGGTTGAAAATCAAAACGACATTGAACGGCCAGGTCATGCAGGACCACACGACGGCCGACATGATTTTTGACGTGGCGACGGTGATCGAATCGCTCAGCAGCACGATGACGCTGCGGGCGGGTGTGGTCATTCTAACCGGCACCCCCCAGGGCGTGGGATTTGCGCGGAACCCACCGGTCTGGATGAAAGCGGGGGACAAGGTGGTGATCGAGATCGAAAAGATCGGGCGGTTGGAAAATTTCCTGGTTCAGGAATAAACCTACATAACCCTACATAGCCCCCGGCACGCCGGGGGAAGGTGTTCGCGGTCGAATAGTTTGTAATAATGGTAAACGTTCCCCCCGGCGTGCCGGGGGCTATGTAGGGCGATTGATGCGTTTTGCCAGACGGGGCGGCACTGGATAGGGGCGCAACCATGTATAAGGAGACCGTGCCATCCCTTTCCGTTCGTTATGTTCCTCCACATAGTTCTGCACCGCCGCGACACCTTCCGCATCGAACAGAAACACCCGCCAATACCCATTCGTCCAAACCCGGCGAACTTCCGGGTTGCCCCGCATCTCCAACACTATCGAACTGATTTGACTCTTAATCCTACCAACG
>JANXVV010000560.1 GCA_025351525.1 Humisphaera sp.
CACACCGAATAATTAAGAATGTCTGAATGGCTTTATGCTTCAGGATGTCACCGGATCTCGAGGTGAAAAGATCGTCGAGCTATGCTTGACGGATTATGAAGCGTTCTCGAAGCCATTATTTCGGCCAGGTCTTCTGGGCGATAAGTGGCCCGCGATTGATTTTTACGTTGAACTCATCGGCGTTGCCGGAAACCGCCCCTATTTTTTCGTGCAGTGTAAAGCGACGGCCGCGCCTATCATCGAAAAGGCCACCAGTTTGCGGATATCTTCCAAAAAGGCAGACATTGCGCGCCTTCTACAGATTCCAGGGCCGACGTATATTCTCGGAATTCACGAACCGTCTCGAAGGGTTTTTGCTCGGTCAGTTCATACCGGAGTGGCGGCGCGTGCGATCACTCAGATACCATTCACGCATGAGTTGACGAGCGTAAATCTTCGGAAACTGTACGATGAGGTCCGCGATTACTGGCAGGCAAGCGGACATAAACCTACTTCTTCGGTGTTTACATGACGACTCCTAAAACGCAATCAAGGTTGATAGCCCGCCGTGGCGAGCTGATGGCGGAACTGTTCTTTCAGGAACTTGATCCCGCGTTTGTCTCACGTCCCACGACGGACGACGTTGGATATGATCTGTTGGTGGGGTTCCCGAATAAGAAGGCAGGCACCAACACCTTCGCGGTGCAGGTCAGAGCGACGGAGGAGCCGGTGGAATCGCGTTTTCAGATTCGACGCAATATCTTCAACCGCATGATTCACTCCAATATCCCGGCGTTGTTGCTGGTGGCCGATGTGAAGCGAAATCGAATGTACTTCGCATGGCTTAAGTCGACGGATGAACGCAAGGGCGGAAGCGTTGTCTCCATTCCAGTCACCGAGATCAATGAAGCCATTAAGAAAGAACTGCATGAACAATTGATCAAAGTCGACGGCGGTGTTGCGATTGCAAGGCTGGCCTGACGACGATGGAACCGATCATGATAGCGGATCTTATATCTGCTGAACCAAGTGACGCATGGAAAGCTCCAAGCTCGATCAAGCCCCGTCAACCGCCAAGCGCAGCAAAGCGTCTGAACTCAAACCGACTTCCGGTACGCCTGGGCTACCGGAGATCGCGAGACCCGACGGGACACTGGAGCCCCGGTTCAATGCGATCCCTCATCCGGCGGTGCGACGGCTGAGCCTTTACCTACGACAACTCGAGACCTTTCAACGCAAGGCCCGGCGTACTATTTCGAGCCGACAATTGGGGGAAAGTCTGGGGCTGACGGATGCGCAGGTGCGGAAGGATCTGGCTTGTTTCGGGCAGTTCGGTCATCCGGGCATCGGGTATCGGGTGGAGGAATTGATCGGCCAGGTGCGGCATATCCTCGGGACCGACAAGGTATGGAACGTGCTTCTGGTGGGCGCGGGCAATCTGGGCCGTGCGCTCAGTGCTTACAAGGAATTCAACGCCAAGGGATTCAGGCTGGTGGCGATCTTCGATGCCGACTCGACGAAGACGGGCCGCAAGCTGGGGCCGTTCACGATTCAACCGATTCGCGAGATGGGGGAGACGGTGAAGAAGGAACAGATTCGGCTGGCGATGATCGCCGTGCCGGCGGACAGTGCGCAGGGCGTGGTGGATCAACTGGTGGAGGCGGGCGTGAAGGGGATTTTGAACTTTGCGCCGATCTCCGTGAAAGTTCCACCGCATATTGCGTTGAATGCGGTTGATCTGTCGGTGCAGTTGGAACAACTTTCGTTTCAGGTGAACTTCCCGACTGTCGGATAATCTGCAAACTTGACGTGTTCGCAATGCTTCACTTGCTATACTGGCCGTCCCTATGACCTCACTTCAATCGTCCGTATTGGCGTTCGGAATTCTCTGCACCTGCCTGACGGGATGCAGTGGTGAATCCTATTGCGGCACGCACGACTGGCCCGGAACCCCGGCGCCGACCACGCGCCCGGCCGTTTCCAAAGAGATCAGTCTGTTTGATGGGAAGACATTGGGCCAGTGGAAACCGACCGACTACGCCGGCGCGGGGGAGGTGGCTGTCGAGAAGGAGAGCATCATTCTGCCCGTGGGCGAACGGCTGACCGGCGTGACGTGGACCGGCGATGTGCCGAAGATGAACTATGAGATTTCGTTCGACGCCAAGCGCATGGATGGCACCGATTTCTTCGCCGGCCTCACCTTCCCCGTCGCCGATTCATTTGCCTCGCTAATCATCGGTGGTTGGGGCGGCACCGTCTGCGGCCTCTCCAGCATCGACGATGAGGATGCCGCCCACAATTCCACCCGCACCTTTCAAAGTTTCGACAACGACAGGTGGTATCACATCCGCCTGCGGGTCACGCCGACGAAAATCGAATCATGGCTCGACGGCGTCCAGATCGTCGACCTGATGACCGCCGGGAAAAAGTTGACGCTGCGATTGGATATTGAAGAGAGCAAACCGCTCGGCCTGGCGTCGTTCCAATGCACTGCGGCAATCCGCAACATTCGTTTAGGAACGGGCTCGAAATAACTTCCGCATAGGGGTCGGGTGCCACAGGTCGCGGTACTCCGAGTCGTCATGTGCGTTCCGCACACACACGACGCATGAAAAGCGGGATATCATACGCGCAGCAGGATTTGCCGGAAGTGGCCGAAGGTCTCTGGCGCG
>JANXVV010000568.1 GCA_025351525.1 Humisphaera sp.
ATCCGCCCTGGCCCTTGCCCTGCTCATCGGGTTGAGCCTCCCGGCTTTCGCCCGAGCGGAAAAAGTCGAAACCGAGACCACCCTTCATAAAACCGGCACCGGCGTCGTCGAGCACGCCGAGCGCCCTCTGCTCGACTTCCAACCCGCCGAGGCGATTTGGATCGTCATCATTTTCAGCGTGCTGTTGCTCGTCCTCTACAAGACCGCCTGGAAAAACGTACTGACCGGACTGAAGGCGCGCGAAGAGCGGATTCGCAAGGACATCTCCGACGCCGAAGCCGCCCGCGCTAAGTCCGAGGAATCGCTGAAGGCCTACAACACCCAACTCGCCACCGCCGAGCAGAAGGTGCGGGACATGCTTCAATTGGCCGCCACCGAGGGCGAGCGGATTTCGACGCAGATCAAGATGGCGGCGCAGCAGGAAACTGAAGCCGCCAAGGAGCGGGCGACGAAGGACATTGAGACCGCCAAGAAGCAGGCGATCCAGGAAATCTACACCGAAGCCGCCACGCTTTCGACGAGCATCGCCGAAAAGATTCTGCGCCGGAATCTAAACGCCGACGATCAGCGCGATCTGATCAATCGGAGTTTGGAACAGTTGCAGGGAGTGGGGAAGAATTAGTGAGGAAGTTGTTAGTTGCCAGTTGCCAGTAAATGCAAATTCTGAATTTACTAACAACTGGCAACTGACAACTGGCAACTGGCAACTGGCAACTGGCAACTAACAACTATTCAGCAACCCAATATGCCCATCACCACCAACTACCTTCCCGTCGACTTTTCATACGCACAGGCCCTGCTCGAACTGGCCGGCGATGATGCGGTTGCCATCGGCGATGAGATGGGCGACCTGCGCCAGATCGTCGACGAAAATCCCACGTTCCAGAAGTTTCTGGCCGACCCGAGCATCGGCGACACCGAGCGGAATGGTTTGCTCGAGCGCACCTTCAAAGGCAAAGTCTCGCCGCTGATCTGGAACTTCCTCGGTGTGCTGAACGCGAAGAATCGGCTGGGACGCCTGGGCGACATCGCCGGTGCCTATCACACGCGGCTCGACGAAAAACTCGGCAAGGTCGAAGTGACGTTGACCGTCGCCCAACCCCTGACCGATGAGCAACTCGTCCACGCCCAGCAGCAAATCAGCACGGCACTCGGCAAAGAGGCGATCGTCCACACCCACGTCGATGACTCGATCATCGGCGGCATGATCGTCCGCGTCCAGGACAAACTCCTCGACGCCAGCGTGCGATACCAGTTGCAGGCGATGAAGGAACAGTTGTTGGCAAAGAGGCCGGGATAAAACGTAAAGCGTAAAACGTAAAGAAGACGGAAATTTGCATTTTTTACGTTTTACGCTTTATTCCGGTTTTACGTTTTAATCTCTTAGCAAAGAATACAAGACCAGCGAATCAAGGATCTCACCATGTCAATCAATGTTGCGGAAATCACCAGCGTTTTGAAGCAGGAAATCTCGGGATTTGAGAACCGGGTCAACGTCACGGAAGTGGGCACGGTCATCGAAGTCGGTGATGGCATCGCCCGCGTGTATGGCCTGCGCAACGCGATGGCGGGTGAATTGCTCGAATTCGAGAACGGCACCATGGGCCAGGTCTTCAACCTCGAGGAAGACTCGATCGGTGCCGTCATCTTCGGCAACTATCTGGAGATCAAGGAGGGGGACACCGTCAAGTCCACGGGTCGGCTGCTGGAAGTGCCGGTCGGCGAGGCGGTCATCGGGCGCGTCGTCAATCCGCTGGGTCAGCCGTTGGATGGGCTCGGGCCGATCGCGTCGACCGAGTCGCGGAAGATGGACATCATCGCCCCCGGCATCGCCGAGCGCAAGCCGGTGACCGAACCTCTGCAGACCGGCATCAAGGCCGTCGACAGCATGATCCCCATCGGGCGCGGGCAGCGCGAGCTGATCATCGGCGACCGCAAGACCGGCAAGACCGCCATCGCCATCGACACGATCATCAATCAAAAGGGCAAGGGCGTGAAGTGCTTCTACGTCGCGATCGGCTCCAAAGAGTCCACCGTCGCGGGCATCGTGGAAGTGCTGAAGGCCGCCGGCGCGATGGAGTACACCACCGTCGTCGTCGCCTCCGCCGCCGATCCGGCACCGCTTCAATACATCGCCCCCTACGCCGGCTGCACGATGGCCGAGTATTTCATGTGGAAGGGTGAGGCCACGCTGGTGGTCTACGACGATCTTTCCAAGCAGGCCGTCGCGTATCGCCAGCTTTCGCTGTTGCTCCGTCGTCCGCCCGGTCGCGAGGCGTATCCGGGCGACGTGTTCTATCTGCACAGTCGCCTGCTGGAGCGGGCCGTGAAGTTGAGCGATGAAAAGGGCGGCGGATCGCTCACCGCCCTGCCGATCATCGAAACCCAGGAGGGTGAAGTGTCGGCGTACATCCCCACGAACGTCATCAGCATCACGGATGGCCAGATCTACCTCGAGCCCGATCTGTTCTTCGCCGGTGTCCGCCCCGCCATCAACGTCGGCATCTCGGTGAGCCGCGTGGGCGGCAACGCCCAGACCAAGGCCATGAAAAAGATCGCCGGTTCGCTGAAGCTCGATCTCGCGGCCTACCGCGAATTGGAAGCCTTCGCCCAGCTCGGCACCGAACTGGATAAGGCCACGCAGAAGCAGTTGGATCGCGGCGCCCGTCTGGTGGAATTGCTGAAGCAGCCGCAATATAAGCCGATGTCGACCGAGCAGGAAGTGATGGTCGTCTACGCGGGCACCAAGGGGTATCTCGATGAGATCCCGGTGAGCCGCGTGCAGGAATTCCAGAATTCATTCCTTCAATATGTGGACACTTCCGCCGCCGCCCTCCGTTCGGATCTGGCGACCAAGAAAGAGCTGACCGAAGACATCGAAACCCGCCTCAAACAGGCGCTGGTCGATTTCCAGGGGAAGGTTTGGAAGAAGTAGGCGAATGGCCCGGGTCTCCCTCATTTTCAAATTTGACGGTTCTCTATCCGATGAGTTCCGCCATCGCATTCCGCAACTGTTTCAAGCTCAGCGGTTTTACCAGATGCGCGGCGAAGCCGGCCTCGAGACTTCTGGCGATGTCCTGATCCTGACCGTACCCGCTGAGGACGATGCCGGGCAGCCTCGATCCCGCCGCGCGCAGCGTGCGCATCAGATCCACACCGGTGCCATCGGGAAGTCCCAGATCGCTCAACAGCAGGTCGAACGATTGCGCCCCGGCCAGGTTCAGCGCCGTGGCGACATCCCCGGCCAGTTGCACCGCATGGCCCTCCGCGATGAGCAGTCGGCGCATCAGCCGGGCCGAGTCGGGATGGTCTTCCACCAGCAGAATTCGCAGCCCTTTTAACCCGCCCGGCCCGTCCGGCAGCGTGGGTTCCCCTTCCACCGGCAGCTTCACCATGCCCCTCAGGGTGGGCAGCGTGACGATGAAGGTCGACCCCCGGCCTTTCCCCTCGCTCTTCGCAACGATGCTCCCCTCGTGCAGTTCCACGATCGTTTTGCAGATGGCCAACCCCAATCCAAGCCCGGCCTTGCGGGCGCGAGATTTATCCCCCTGCTCGAACGCCTCAAACGCCCTGGGAATAAACTCGGCCTCCATTCCCATGCCGCTGTCGCGGACTTCCACGGAACAGCTGTCGCCGCTGCAATAGGAGCGGATGCGGATGGTGCCCCCGGCGGGGGTGAATTTGATCGCATTCCGGATCAGGTTTGAAACGACCTGCTGCATCCGGCCCGCATCCGCGTTCACGAAGTGCGAACCCCTGCCGGAATCCACCGACAGCGTCAATCCGCCGGCGTCCAGACCGGCCCGGCACGCCTCGATCGCCCCGTCTATCACCCCCTTCAAATCCACCGGTTGGCGCACCACGCTCAGCTTGCCGCGCTCCATCCGGGTTATATCGAGCAGATCGTCGATCAATCGCGCTTCCAACGTGATGTTGGCGTGGACCATCCGCATCATCTGCCGGGTGTCCTCATCGAGGCGGGCATCCTTTTCCAGCATCGAGGCCGCCAGCAGCACCGGATTGAGCGGGGTGCGCAGCTCGTGGGAAAGGACGGCGATGAAATACTCCCGCTCCTTCCCGATCGCCTGCAGGCTTTCGTTCAGGCGCATCACCTCCTTCGCGTGGGACTGAAGCACCTGGTGGCTTTTCACCAGCTCTTCCTCGGTTCGTTTGCGCTCGGTGATCCCGGCGACGGTCCCATCGAAGCTCATCAGCTTTCGCTCCGGCCCCTCCCCGACAAACCTCGCCCGCCCTTTCGCGTGAACCCAGCGGATGGACCCATCGGGGTGAACGATGCGGTACTCGGCCATGTAGGGGACGGGGTCGATGGGCCGGGTTGCCGCCGCCACCGCATCGCGCTGCCCCTGCCGATCGTCCGGGTGGACGAGGGCGAACGCCCCCTCGTAGTCGATCTGTTCCTCCGCAACGCCGAAGATCGCGAGGAAACGCGCATCCGTCGTGAGGGAGTTCGTGGCGGGGTCGATATTGAACGTCCCCAGTTCCCCCGCCTCCAGCGCCCGCCGAACCCGCTCCTCGCTCTCCCGCAACGCCTCATCGACGCGCTTTCTTTCAAGAAACTGGTTCCGCAGCTGTCTATTCAAGTCCTCGGCCGCCTCGGCCAATTCATGCTGTTTAACCGCACTCAGCATCATCGCCTCGTTCGCCTCCTTCGCCCGGGTGCGGGAGAGGGCGACCTCGGTGCATTGCATCACCTGGATCATCAGGCCCGCCTGGCGCTGATCCATCCCCTGGATCGGCCACACCCCATACGACCAGTAGGCGGGCTCTCGCTCCCCGTGCTTCTGTTCCATCAGAAATTCGTGCCGGCCCGTGCGGTAGACGCGCTCGAGCAGGTCGACGCACCCGTTCATCGCCCCCTCCGGCACGCCCTCGGCAAAAGGCCGGCCCAGCAGGGCTTCCCGACTCACCCCCGACAGTTTTAGAAAAGCATCGTTGACATAGCGCACGATGGAGTTGGATCCCTCCACGGCGAGCATCGGGTACGGGGACAGATCGGAAGAATATCGGCACAGAAGTGGAAGATTGATCGCACGGTCTCCTATCATCCAGGTTGACTGTCTATCCATGGAACACTCCAACATCACCTTCGCGCCGAGGCGCACGGCTTACTCCAAGGCCACCCCCCTCCCTCAACCGGTTGCACCGACCCGGGAGGCTCCCTTCCATACTTAAGGCCGCTCACACCCGGGTGTCAGAGCTTCACACCCGGGTTTGCAAACCTCAGACTCGGGTTTGAGAACCT
>JANXVV010000588.1 GCA_025351525.1 Humisphaera sp.
GGCGACGGGAGCGGGACTGCGACCGAGCAGTAGGAGATTGCAGCGATATTGGCTGGCGAGCGTGATGGAGACGGCCGCAGTGACGCCACGCGCGCCACCGGTGACGACGACAACGTCGCCGGCGACTAAAGCGGGTTGACCGACTTCACCGTTGAGCGGCGAAAGAACCAATCGCGGTTCACAGCGGCCCGAGGTGGAGAGGCCGACTTCCAAGGGGCCTTTGAGCAGCAACTCTTCGGCGATCTGGGCGGCCAATGGTGACGCGTTTACGCCAGTCTCGATCTCCGGCGGAAGATCAAGTGACTTGCAGGCGACCTCGGGCCATTCGAGGGCGGCGGTCTTGATCAACCCCGCCAATCCACCGGTGAGCGCGCTGCCGGGGGGGTGACCGTTCAGGGCGAACGCACCATCCAGGCGAGAGGCACTGGCAAGAAAAGCCCCACCGTTTTGGGCGGCTTTGCGGAGGGCAGGGCCGCAGCGTTGGATGAGTTTGAAGGCGATCTTGTTAAAATCGGAGCGCGGTGCGGCGGGGGCGAGGATCAGCAGGCCGGATAAATTTTGTTTATCCGGCAGTGCATCGAGCGAGACGGTTTTCGCGTCGAGATTTTGTGCGGTTAACGCGACGCATATTTTGGCGGCGAGTCCGGCGCCGTCATCGGTCACCCATACCGGCGAGCCGGCGGGCAGGGCCAGATGCGTTCTATGCTTTTTCTGATCGAGCGGGAAAAGGGTGAGCACATGGCGATCGAGTGGATCGATGACGGCCTGTCGGTCATCGGAGGATGCTCCGACGGGTCTGGCGGATTCAACGTGGCGACCAGATCCTTCGGAGTACCTCAGGATGACATTGGCCGGAGTTTTTGTTTCGATGTCTTGCGCTCGGTCATCCAAGAATGAAACGATCTGCCGTAAGGTCTGCAACCGGCTGAGGTCTTCGGGTTTGACCATCGGGGAATCGGGAAGCCGGGTTTGCAGCGCGGAAAAAATCTCGACGCGTTTGATTGAGTCGATGCCGAGATCGCTGTCGAGGCTCATGTCCAGCTCAAGCATTTCAACCGGGTAACCGGTTTTGTCGGCGACCACTTCGAGCAGAACCGTTTGTGTGCGGGAATTTTCGGCGGTGGCATGGGCGTCCCGCCCCTGTTTTTCCTCAAGAGGAGAATGCATGGGGGAAACGCCCATGCCACCTCGATTGCCGGGTCCATTCAAAAATGTGACGATCTGCCGAAGCGTTTGAAGCCGTCCCAAATCTTCCGGCTTCACGACCGGCGCATGGGGCAGTTTCATCTGAAGCGCGGATAAAATCTCGACGCGCTTGATCGAGTCGATGCCCAGATCGCTGTCGAGATTCATGTCCAACTCGAGCATCTCAACCGGATAACCGGTCTTGTCGGCAACGACTTCAAGCAGCGTGATTTGGGCGGAAAGATCGACTTGCGGTGCCGCTGCAACCACTGCTGGAATGGGAACCGGAATGGTTTCCTGTACAGCCGAATGGCGATGAGCCCCGTTTGAAGAGGCGGGCAATTGCACGGGCACGGCCATCGAAGGCATTGGAACGTGCGCGATACTCGGTGCCAGTATCGATTGCGGAAGTGGCATTGTGGTGCTGCCGGCGGGCATCGCCACGCCGCACTGCGCTCCTAGCAATCGCATCTGTTGATCGACCAGTTGATGGATGGTGCGCTGTGCCACCTCCTGCCCGTGCAGATACTGCTGGTGCAAATGAGCCGTCTGCTCCTGCATTTTTTGAAGCGCGAGGATGCTTTGCCGAGTGGTGTGCAGCGCATCGGAGACGTTGGATGTCGGCAGGGAGATCGGACGCTGTTCAGAGGTTGAATTCAATCGGATCGATCCTTCTTCCGGGAGATTTTTCGCGGGCTGGACGGTCTTCGGTCGGGCCGGGCGGGTTGGCCGGGGCTTGACGTAATTCGCGCCGCCGAGACGAATGGTCATCGCCGGTTTTTTGTGGCCGTTCGCGGCAACAGGGGTTGCGGCGAGTGGATCCCATTTTGTCAGATCCACCGCGTGACCGAGGGCGGCGAGTTGCCCGAGCGCACAGGCCAGATCGTATGTCCCGGACTTTTTCCCGGCGGACGCGTCCAGCGACAACACATCGCAATCCCGATCGGCGACGATCGCCCGCAGCAACCCGGCGATCTTGTGGCCGGGACCTACTTCCACAAACGTCCGGCAACCGGATTCGACCATTCCGATAATTTCGGCGACGAATTCAACCGGAGAAACGATCTGGTCCGCCAGAAGTACGCGGGCGGCTTCGGCATCGGATGGATAAATCTCGGCGGTGGAATTCGCGAAAACGGGAAGCGTGCCCGGCAGAAACGGGATATCTTTCAATGCCTCGGCGAATGGTTTACGGGCCTCAGCGACGAACGGGCTATGGAACGCGGCGGACACCGCCAATCGGCGACTGCGAAACCCGGTCGATTCCAAAATGGCAATCGCGCGATCGATCTCCGCAGTTGACCCGGAGAGCACCGCCTGAGCCGGCGCATTTTTGTTGGCAATGATCAGATCGAGATGATGCGTTTTGATGAGTGCCGTCAAGTCGGCCAGCGGTGCGGAGACGGCGAGCATGGTTCCGCGATCGGCATCCCCGGACAGCCCGGCCATTGCGTTGCCGCGCGCGCCGGCCAAGGTGTGCAGCGACTTTTCATCGATTCGACCGGCGGCGCACAGCGCGACCAGTTCACCGAAACTATGACCGGCGACGGCGTGCGGTTGAACCCCGAAATGTTGCAGCACCCGCCATGCCCCGAGACCGACGGCCCCGAGGGCCGGTTGGGCGATGCGGGTGTCGTTCAGCGTCTGCTCGTTGGCGGCGCGGGCGGCATCGGTGAAGACGGAAATCGGGTAGACCTGATCGCTCAGCCGTCGACCATGTTCAGCCTGACCGAAGGCGGCATCGGCTTCGGTCAGGGTGTTCAGAAACTGAGGAAACTGGCAGGCCAGATCGCGAAGCATGCCGACGTACTGCGAGCCTTGACCGGGGAAGATGACGGCGAGTTTACCGTTGGGTCGACCCGAGCCATAAAACGCGCCGTCGGGGGTTGACCAGGTTCGCCGAGCGGGTTGTGAATTGAGCGTTTGCACCGCACCGCGAATCAGCTTGGGCAGGTCGGCAGTCTCTTTTTGAAGGACGAAAATGAGCCGGCATTGTGCATCAGATCGGAAGGTGGTGCGAAGGCGCTTAGATTCGGCTCGAAGCGTTTTCCAAGAGGTGGCATGGGCGTCTCGCCCGTGC